>URDZ01000001.1:0-59963 GCA_900546725.1 uncultured Collinsella sp.
AACAGATGGCTTTGCCCCTTTTTGCTATGGTGCAAAGGGGTCAGGGTACTTTGCACCCATCGTTGTTTGATGAAGGGTGGATTCTCGTATGGCGCTTCCTATGGTTTATGGCGGCCCCGGTCGGTATGTTCAGGGACCGGGGGAGCTTTCGCGCCAGGGCAGGTATTTGTCATGGTTGGGCTGCGCTGCCTATGTCTTGTTTGACCAGGGCACCGAGGATCGGCTGTGCAGGCAGATCGTCGATGGATTTCTGGATGAAGATCTAAGCGAGCCGTTCTTTAAGATTTACAACGGTCCGTGTACGGAAGATGCCGTTGTCGAAATGGCCAAGGAAGCCCGGGCCGAGTATTGCGACATGGTGGTGGGCATTGGCGGCGGCAAGATGCTCGATATCGCCAAGGCCGTTGCGTTTTATGCTGAGCTGCCGTTGTGCGTATGCCCCACGGCGGCTTCGATGGACGGTCCGTGCAGCGAGATTTCCGATGCCGATCTGCAGGGTGTTGCAAATGCGGTCTTTAGAAACGAGCGCAATATGGCCAACGAGCAGGCCAAGGTGACCAAACAAAAACTCGTGCAGCTCATGTGCGAGGCATAGCTTGGCACTTGATTGACCTTGTGCAATCGAGGCGGCGATAGGCCATGGGCTATTTGCCGCAAAGATGCTCCGCGTGTAATTTGCCCGAGGCGTGGGCCGATAGCGTATCATTATCTCTTGTTTGTTTGCACTGCTCAGGGAGGGGCCGCGCATGGCGCAGGAACACGATCTGTTTGATGACATTATCGAGATCAGCAAGGGTTTCGACTTTCTTAAAAACCCGCTTGGCGGCGTGACCGATGCACTCGATCCATCGGCGCCGCAGTGGAATCCTGCCGACTACAAGGAGCGCCCGCGCGGCAACACCATTCCGTGCTTGACCTGCAAAAACGAAAAGAGCGGCTGCACCGCGTGCATGGACGTGTGCCCGGTCAACGCTATCGAGGTCGAGGAAGACTCCATCGAGATCCTCGACTCCTGTCGCAAGTGCGGCCTGTGCGCCGCTACTTGCCCGACGGAGGCGATCATCTCTCCGCGCCTTGCACCCAAAAACGTCTACGACGACATTGTCTCGGCGGCTACGAGCCACGAGACCGCCTACGTTACCTGCACGCGTGCCCTTAAGCGCATGCCGCGCGAAAACGAAGTCGTCGTTGCCTGCGTGGGCGATATTACGGCGGAGACCTGGTTCTCGGTACTGGCCGACTATCCCAACGTGAGTGTGTACCTGCCGTTGGGCGTGTGCGATAAATGCCGCAACACCGGCGGTGAGGACATTCTTGGCGAGGCGATTGCGAAGGCCGAAGAGTGGTCTGGCACGGGTATGGGCCTAGAGGTCGACCCCAAGAGCCTCAAGTGCCATAAGCGCCGCGAGTACGAGCGCAAGGAGTACATGGAAAAGATTGCCCGCACCACGGGCCTAACGGTGACCAAGCTCAATCCGGCGACGGCGGCGCTGGCCTCGGTGACGCAGAAGTTGAAGGCTCACCGTCACCAGATCACGCAGCTCGAGCGCACGCTCAACACCATGTGCGGCACCACGACGACCAAGCGTCGCCGTTCGCTCACGCACGGGCGGCAGCTGGTGCTCTCGACGCTGCAGAACCACCCCGAGCTTGCCCAGAATATGCAGGTGAGCACACCGGAATGCGATTTTGACAAGTGCACGTCGTGCGGCGAGTGCGTCAACGTGTGCCCCACGTTTGCCTGCGATTTGGTGGGAAGCGGTCGCTTTGCATTGGAGTCCACGTATTGCCTAGGTTGCGGAGCCTGCGTCAAGGTGTGCCCCGAGCATGCGCTCAAGCTGGTCGAGCACGATGCGTCCAATCTGGTCGTCGTCGATCCCGAGGCCGAGGAAAAGGCCGCTCAGAAGGCCAAGGCCCACGAGGAGGCCGAGAAGGTCAAGGCCGAGGCAAAGGCCAAGCTCGATAAGATGCTCGACCAAGTGGAGAAGCTCGCGGACTAGCCAGCGACCCCAATCTCTGCTTCATTTGCGCCGTCGTGGTGTCCGGATTCGCCCGGATGCTGCGGCGGCGCTATACTTATGCAGTTTGAAGTACCTGTACCAAAAGGAGCTGTCGTGTCCCTTTCCATCGGTATCGTGGGCCTGCCCAATGTGGGCAAGTCGACGCTGTTCACCGCGCTTACCAAAAAGACCGGCCTTGCCGCCAACTACCCGTTTGCCACGATCGACCCCAACGTGGGTATCGTCGATGTGCCCGATAGCCGCCTGCAAAAGCTCGCCGACATCGTCAACCCGGGCCGCATTGTGCCGGCGACGGTCGAGTTCGTCGACATCGCAGGTCTGGTGAAGGGCGCTAACGAGGGCGAGGGTCTGGGCAACCAGTTCCTGGCAAATATCCGCGAGACCGACGCTATCTGCGAGGTCGTGCGCTATTTTAAGGATCCCAACGTCATGCGTGAGGTGGGTCGTACGGGCGAGTTCGTCGATCCCGCCGGCGATGCCGACACCATCATGACCGAGCTTATCCTGGCCGACATGGGCACGCTCGAGAAGCAGCTGCCTAAGCTCGAGAAGGAGGCCAAGCGCGACAAGGAGCTCATGCCCAAGTTCGAGGTCGCCAAGCGCCTGCTCGCCTGGCTCAACGAGGGCAAGCGCGCCGCGTCCATGGAGATGACCGACGAGGAGCGCGCCGCTGCCAAGGGCCTGTTCCTACTCACCATGAAGCCCATCTTGTATGTGGCCAACGTGGACGAGGACATGCTCAACGAGGACCTGGCGCCCATCGATGGCGTCAAGCCGCTGCCGATCTGCGCCAAGATCGAGGCCGAGCTTTCCGAGCTCGATCCCGAGGATGCGGCCGACTACCTGGAGAGCCTGGGCCTGGAGCAGCCCGGCCTGGACGTGCTCGCGCAGGCAGCCTACAAGCTGCTCGGTCTGCAGTCGTTCTTTACGGCTGGCGAGATGGAGGTCAAGGCCTGGACGGTGCGTCAGGGCGCGACCGCCCCGCAGGCCGCCGGTGTCATCCATACCGACTTTGAGCGCGGCTTTATTAAGGCCGAGGTCATTGGCTATGACGACTACATCGAGCTCGGTGGCGAGCAAGGCGCCAAGGCTGCTGGCAAGCTGCGCATCGAGGGCAAAGAGTATGTCATGGCCGATGGCGACGTCGTGCACTTCCGCTTTAACGTGTAAGGACGGCGAGCATGTTTAAATATGGAAAAAAAGCTGGCTACATGGGCATCGCGCTGCTGGTGCTTGCAGTGCTTCCGCTGGTGGTCGCAGCGTTTGTAATCCCCAACATTGGTCCCGAGGTGGCAACAAAGTTTAATGCCGCCGGTGAGGTGACGCGCTGGGGCAAGAGCTACGAGCTGCTGGCATTGCCGGTGCTCAACCTGCTGCTGAGCGTGGCGACGTACTTTACGGCGGGACGCCAGGCTAAGAACAATGAGGACTCCGCCGCCATGGCGCGCATCGTGTGCGAGCGCTACCTGCGAAACGGCTGCATCACGGGCGCATTCCTCAACGTAATTAACGTCTACTTTATGTATTCGGCGATTACCGGCACAGGCTTTGGCCTGGGCTTTTAGCTTGCGCCTTTAGGCAACGAGCCTGCAAGCATATTCGATGGCTGCTGCGAGGCCGCCGCTCGATCGTGGTTGAAAGACCACATCGGCGGCGGCCTCGTTTTCGTATCCGGCACCGCGAAGGCAGAGCGCGATACCGGCTTCCAAGAGAAGGGGCAGGCCACACTGGCTGGTTGCTATTACGGCAGCCTGATTGAGTGAGCAGCCGTGCGCTTGGCATTGGATGGCAAGTTCACCTTGCGCCGGGCAAGGGACCAAAACGGCGGCGACGCGACTTGATAGCAATGCAAATGCTGTGCGCTCATCGGGCGAAAGGCATTCTGCTTCAACGACGACGAGCTTGGGCGGTGCGCTGTTTGTGCGAAGCGTGGCTCGGTACATGCGGACCGAAGAACCCGACATAGAAAACTCCTGTATATTGGGCAAAACGTAAACTATAGTTTACGTTTTTGTTTTGCTCCATTTCAAACTCGTCTGCATGAACGAACATGCGAAACAGATTCTTGGCGAGCGAGTCGAGCGGACGCGCAAGGCCCTTGGTATCTCCAAGGTCGATTTTTGCGTGGCGGTTGGGATCAGCCGACCTTATCTCGATCAAATCGAAAGCGGAACGGCAAACAGCACGCTCGAGATTTTATTTAAACTTGCGCCCGCGCTTGGCATGACGGTGTCAGAGCTTCTCGAGGGCATTGAGTAGGCGTTTTTGCCAGATTTGTCGTTTGCTGAACGGGTCCCCCCGACGGCGGCGTGCAAAAACCCGAGTATTCAGCATCCCTCAATAAATTGACAGCAACCGAAGGCGCAAATACGATGCTTGCTGTTTTGGATTATCCACAAAATTCATTATTATGAGGAATAATAGACGCATGGGACGAGCCTATCGAACCGAAAAGCGATTTACAGCTAGCGGTTTTAACGTTTCCGGAAGGGGCGGGTGCTGAAAACTCCGCTTTTTGCACGTTCCGAGAGGTACCACGTGCCCTACAAGGCCCAAAGAGGCGGATTTTGTTTTAGCTACACCATCGGGATGCGGTCATGGTTGACCTGGCTGTAGAACAGGCGCTGAATCTCGGCCGCATCACGTGACTGGCCGAGCGCCCACATGGTCTTGGCCACGAGCGTTTCGGTGGTCATATCGTCGCCGCGTAAAATACCCGGATGGTCGGCGTAGGCACGGCCGACCTCATAAACACCCAGATCGAGGCCCTCTTCGGGGACCTGTGTGGTCATAACGACGGTGCGACCCGAATCGACCCAGCGGAAAATCGCCTCCTGGAATGACTCGCCGGACTCGCCAAACTCGGGAATACCGCCAATGCCAAAGGTCTCCAGAATTACGGCGTCGTAGCTATCGGTCAGGGCGTCCAATATGCCTGGATTCACGCCGGGCGTGAGCTTAAGGACAAACACGCGCGGGTCGATACGGTCGTAGAAACGAACCGGGCTCTCATTCTGGTGGGTGCCGTGGAGCCCGTTGCGCACGATGCGGTCGTTGCGGATGTAGGCAATGGGCGGATAGTTGACGCTGATGAACGCGTTAAAGCTCATGGTGCGCTGCTTGCGGGCGCGCGTGCCGGCGATGGCCACACCGCCAAACACGATTGAGACGTCGTGCGAATGCTCGTCAAGCGCATAGAGCAGGCTCTGGTACAGATTGAGCTTGGCATCGGTAAAGGGGTTGCCCATGGGCTTTTGCGAGCCGGTGAGCACGATAGGCTTGGGGCTGTCCTGAATCAGGTAAGAAAGCGCCGCCGCGGTGTAGCTCATGGTGTCGGTGCCGTGCAGAATCACGAAGCCGTCGTGGTCGGCATAGCCCTCGACGATGACGTCGCGGATCCGCATCCAGTCACTCGGACGCATATTGGTGCTGTCGATGTTCATGGGCTGCACCACGTCGAGCTCGCAGAGGCCCGAGATCTCGGGGACGCTCTGGGCGAGCTCCTCACCGGTCAGGGCGGGGGAGAGGCCGTTGCCGTCCTCGGTCGATGCGATGGTGCCGCCCGTGGCGATGAGAAGGATGCGCTTCATGCTGGTATTCCTATCGTATTTGCCGCCGCAGAGGCGGAGTCGTTCGGCAGTATTGTGGCACAGGGCGTCCAATGTTCAAACGTATTACATCATCTGTAACGTTTGGTAACACTTCAATTACCGTCAAATAGGGGCCCAGGTCGTGCGTTTGCCGTGCGCTGATGGCTGCGAGGGACGAGAAACCCCATATAACGTGTACACTATGTAAGCTGTTTTCGTTTATTCGCGCGGGTGGGCACCGGCTCCCCGCCAACAAGAGGGGGAAACCATGGATCAAAAGGCTTCCGCAAAGGTCCTCGTACTCGACTTTGGTGCGCAGTACGGTCAGCTCATTGCCCGCCGCGTCCGCGACCTCAACGTGTATTCCGAGATTGTCCCCTGCGACATCTCGGCCGACGAGATTCGCGAAATGAACGCCTCTGCGCTCATCCTTTCCGGCGGCCCGGCTTCCGTGTATGCCGAGGACGCTCCGTCTATCGATCCCGCCATCTTTGACCTGGGCCTTCCCGTCCTGGGCTTTTGCTACGGCCATCAGATCACGGCCGTGACGCTCGGCGGCAAGGTCGGCCACTCCGAGGTAGGCGAGTACGGCCGCGCCACCATCACGCGTACGGCCGGCGCCAAGCTCTTTAACTCCACGCCTATGGAGCAGACCGTGTGGATGAGCCACCGCGACGCCGTTTCCGAGGTGCCCGAGGGCTTTACCGTTACCGCCAGCACCGACGTGTGCCCGGTTGCTGCCATGGAGTGCGTTGAGCGCAAGATCTTCACCACGCAGTTCCACCCCGAGGTCAAGCACTCCGAGTACGGTCAGCAGCTGCTGAGCAACTTCCTGTTTGAGATCTGCGGCCTGGAGCCCAACTGGAGCATGGACAACCTGGTCGAGACCATGACGGCCGAGTTCCGCGAGAAGGTCGGTGACGACCGCGTGATTCTGGCCCTGTCCGGCGGCGTCGACTCCTCCGTCGTGGCTGCGCTGGGCGCCCGCGCCGTGGGCAAGCAGATGACCTGCGTGTTCATCAACCACGGTCTGCTGCGCAAGGGTGAGCCCGAGCAGGTGGAGGAGGTCTTCACCAAGCAGTTTGACGTCGACTTTATCCACGTCCACGCCGAGGACCGTTATGCCGAGCTTTTGGCCGGCGTGACCGAGCCCGAGGAGAAGCGCCGCATCATCGGTACGCAGTTCTGGAAAGAGTTCTTCGCCGTGGCGCAGCAGCTCGAGACCGATGGCAAGCCGGTCAAGTACCTGGCCCAGGGCACTATCTACCCCGACATCATCGAGTCCGGCGCTCGCAAGACGGGCGGCAAGACGGCCACTATCAAGAGCCATCACAACCTGATCCCGTTCCCCGAGGGCGTGCACTTCGACCTCATTGAGCCGCTCGACCACTTCTTTAAGGACGAGGTCCGCGCGCTTGGTCTGGCGCTGGGCCTGCCGGGTCACATCGTGTTCCGCCAGCCTTTCCCGGGTCCGGGTCTGGCCATCCGCATCATCGGCGCGGTCGACAAGGAGAAGCTCGAGATCCTCAAGAACGCCGATGCCATCGTGCGCGAGGAGCTCGACGCCTACAACCAGCGCCTGTTTGAGCAGACCGGCGAGCGCAACTCCGAGCACAGCTGCTGGCAGTATTTCGCGGTCCTGCCCGACATCAAGTCCGTTGGCGTTATGGGCGACGAGCGCACCTATCAGCGCCCGATCATCCTGCGTGCCGTCGAATCCAGTGATGCCATGACCGCCGACTGGGCCAAGCTGCCCTACGATGTGCTGGCCCGCATTTCCGGCCGCATCGTTGCCGAGGTCCCCGGCGCCAACCGCGTGTGCTATGACATCACGTCCAAGCCGCCCGCGACCATTGAGTGGGAGTAGGACGACAGGGTTCTGACCTGCGATTTTGAGTGCCGCACTATGCCGCTGAGTTTCGTTTCGTACGAGAGTCATGACAAAGCCACCAGCGACGGAGATGAGTAAAAGCGATTAAAGAGCCTCCGTTCCCTGCGTTGGGACGGAGGCTCTTTCTTTGCCGTTTTACTCCCTTGTCTCCGTTCGGGGATTATTTCTTGCTCATTTAGGGCTATTCGCGCTGAAAGATTTTGACTAGCTTGGTGTCCTTTATTTCGTAGACAATGTCTGCGACGTTCTCGACCAGCCTCTTATCGTGGGAGACGAACACTATCGTTCCGGCATAGGCGCTCATCATCTGCTCGAGGGCTTCGGCGCTCTTGATGTCCAGGTAATTTCCAGGCTCGTCCATGAGCAAGATGTTGTATCTGCCCAGCAGCATCTTCGCGAGTAGCAGCTTGATGACTTCGCCTCCCGAGAGAACGCCAACGTCCTTTGTCAGGTCGCGCGGTCCGATTCCCATAGAGGCGAGGATGCCTCGAATTTCGGTCATGCTGTACTCGCAACCATCCTGCATGAACGAGATCGCAGACTGACGGGCGTCGAACTTGTAGCCTGTTTGCTCGAAGTAACCGATCTCTGCCTTGGGAGAGATGTTGATACCGTCGGCGCGTCGAGCGATTGCCTTCAGCAGGCTGGTCTTTCCTGTACCGTTGCCACCGGTGATGGCCACTTTGGCACCGAGCGGTATCTCGAATTTCGCGTGGTCATAGAGCATGCAGTTGCCGAAGCTCAAGCTGAAATCGTCTGCCGAGATGGGAAATTTACTATGCAGTTCCAGGGCCTTGCTCTGGCGGAACCGCACGGCGCGAATGCTATCTGGGGCCTCAATCCCTTCGAGCGCTTCGAGGCGCTTCTCCATGTCCTTAGCCGCCTGGTACATCCTCTTCTGTTTGGTGCCGGTTGCTTTCTGATGCCCCAATCGACCTGCATACTCGTTGCTTTTTTTCGCAGCCTTCCGCTTGGCGTCGACCTGCCGTGCTTTTTTCCGTTGTTTTTCGATGGCGGCTTCGAGGCGATCGCGCTCGCGCATCGCCTCTTCGTATCGAGTCGCCTGAGCTTTGCGCTCTTCTTCTTTCTGTCGCAGATAGTCGGAGTAGTCACCCCAGAATTCGGAAATACCGCCGTCTTTGAGCTCCCAGATCTTGTCTACCACCTGGTCGAGAAAATGACGGTCATGGCTCACGATGAGCAGAGCCCCATCAAATGCCTTGAGTTGTCCGACGAGAAGGCGGATGCCGTCTTGGTCGAGGTGGCTCGTAGGCTCGTCGGCGAAGATCGCGCTTGCATGCTGGGAGAGTGCAGAGGCAATCTTGGCGCGTGTTTCCTCCCCGCCGCTCATCGTCTCCTGCGCCACTCCGGCGACGTTGAGACGGGAGAGCATCTCACCACTGTCCTGAGCCGCATCAAGGTCGAGTTCATCGAGTTGGCCGATGAGGGCAATGCTGCCGAAGCGCCTGACGTCGGCGTCCGCAATGGTAAGATTGCCGCTCAGAATTTTAAGCAGGCTGGTTTTGCCTGCGCCATTGTCTCCCACCAAGCCGATGCGATCGTAGGAGTAGATTTCCAACTCTTCGATATCCAGGATATCGCGGCCGGCATATTCCAAAAAGATGTCTTTAGCTTTGACTATGAGTTCCATAGGTTGAACCGCCTTTTGTGTATTAGCCTTTTACTGGAAGCGCAGCCATGCCAAAAAAGATTGCTCACGTCGATTTTTCGCCTTTGCCCAATTGCCGGCGCGAGCGTTTTGACCTTGCGCAAGCCGGCAAATCCGAAAATGATAGTTGGCGACGAATAAGGAGCGCGATGTGGGATGTCGGCGCAATACCTCGTCGTCGCAAGGGCTTGAAGGCTGACGCGTGAACCGATGGCTGCCGCCTCTTTTTTTCGAATACTTGGGCTATTGAATCTGCCCGGTATCTCTTTTCCCCACGTTTCGGACGCTCGGAGCAAGCAGCATAGCCATCGCAAGCAGTACCATGGTCGCTCCAGAGCCGACGAACCATAACGGAGCTCCAAGCAGATCCGCAAAAACGGAGGGGGCCGCGAGGCCCATGGGCATGGCCCACGCCATGATGGTTCCGTAGAGGCCGAAAACGCGGCCTAGGTACTCAGGAGGTATCTGCTCCTGCATAAGGGCAGTCTGGGTTCCCGCGTACAACGGGGAGCATGCGCCCATAAGAAAGCTCGCCGGCAGGAAAGCAGCGAACAATGACGGGCCGAGCGATCCGGATACGATTGCGGCAATGCCGAAGCCGGCGATCGCGGCGACCATGGTGAACGACCTATTGCGGAACCCTCCCGTGGCCGCCAAAATGCCGGACCCAGCCAGCATGCCTGCGGAGAAAAGGACCTCCACCAAAGCGGCATCCCCCGTGCTACCGCCAAAATGCCCCAAGGTCATTATTGGGAACAATGCCGCGAGCGGAGAGAACGCGAAAGCGAAGACGAACCCGCACCAAAGAAGGGCGAACAGCCCCCTGTATCCCCTGATCAGCTTGTAGCCGTCCGAAATCTCAGAGAAGAGCTCTCGAACCTTATTGGAAAAGGACGAGCTGCGGTCGGCTTCGTCGAGGCCCCCTGCGTCTATCTGAGCGGCGAGGACAGCTAGAGAAGCGAAAAGCGCTCCCAGCACGTCGAGGGCAATCATAGCGGTAATGCCCGCCACAGGATAAATCACTGCCGCGAGCGCGGCGCCAAGAATGTATCCGCCGGACTGAATCGCCTGAGTCACCCCCGATAGGCGAACGAGATGCTCCGGTGGGGCGAGATGGGGCGTGAGAGATTGGGAGGCTGGCGTGTAGAACGAAGTACCAACTGCACGGAGAAACAAGGCGATGAGAATTAGCCATGCAGGTAAGCTGCCGGCCAACGAGGCAATCGCCAAGGCGGCACCCACCGCGGCAATGAAGAGGTCGGCGCCGATGAGGACACGTTTCAAAGGCAGTCTGTCGACAACGGCGCCCGCAAGGATTCCGAACAAAGCAATCGGCAGAAAGCCTGCCAGCGATGCTAAGGAGAGGAGAGAAGACGACCCTGTCGTGAGGGCGAGATGCCAAATAAGACCCATCTGGAGAATCGAACTCGTCAATGTCGAAACGAGCTCCCCGCCCCATACGAAACAAAGCTTGAATTGCCATGAATGGCACAGCAGAGCAGACCTGCCCCGAGAGGTTTCAAATATCATGGTTATGTCCAATCGTGAAATGGCGTGCAGAAAAACAGCGCGACGCCACAACAGCGCCGCTTTCTAGGCGCTCATCCACGTGCGGAAAAGACCAACCACGACACCCCTCCTTTGTTAATTCGGTCTGGCAAACCATGTAATATTAACGAGGCTTGAGTTTGCCTGTCAAGAATCGACCATCGGAAAGGGCAATCCTCTCTGGCCATTCGATTCCTTTTGTATCTTTGGTTGCATAGGTGACCCGCCAGGGCTATTACGCGTGGAAGAGGCGCCTGCCGAGCTGGCCGATGAGGCGCTGAAGATGGCCCTGGTCAGGCGAAACGATCCCAAGGGATGCGTACATCATTCGGATAGTAAGAATGTTGCCAGCAGGTTTTGCGGCAACCGCAAAGGAGCCGTATCCTGCAGCTGGAATCACGTTGCAGCATCCTGACCCGCATTCCGATTGGCGGACGGCCCGCTTCGGCATCCTGACCAGCACAGCGATCGAGCCTTGTCATTCCTTGGATATGCCGGTTGCTCGGGGCGGTCCCGACGGAGGCCCTCGCCTCCCCGGTCCGTGACCCAAGAAGGGCAAGCATGCTGATCTGCATGGCTGGTTCCTCCTTTATGTAGACGACCATGCAAAGAAGGGACAACCGAGGAGGCAGGTTGCTGATGCGGGCTCCCGCACGCCCATGACTACCCGACGGGCTGTTTTTCATCTCCGATGCCCGCATTGCAGCATGAACGAATGTGCCTCGACATCTCTGCTGGCATGGTACGACTGGGATCGCACCTCGACGCATCCTTGCGCATACTGCCTTCCAAGTTTCGAAACCGGGAAGGAAAGTGTATGTGAGCGACGATATCGGCGCCGATTCGACGCTCGAGAGGGAGATTGCGCCGATTCTATCCATCGGGGATGCATTCCCGAAGATTCTCATCACTCGCACGAGGCATGAGCCCCATACCCGGGAGGGCGTGCTCGTGCTGAATTTCGCGAGGTGGCTGCTTGGCGGGTAGGGTTCTGAACGTCGCATTGGGATATCGCGCGACAGGGCACGCAGGGCTGTTTGTGCCCGCACGGGAAACGCCGTCGCCATGCGGGCGGCCTGTCGTGTCCGATTAGCCTTTTGCTAAACAGGCTTACGCCAACTCATGGGCAAGCCACCTGAGACTATTCACTTTGCTTATCGTTGACAAAGACCTGTGGCCTGCGGTTTTGTGAACGGCTCGTAAGCCCCCCGCGTCGACTCACTTACTGTTGAAGCTGGTGGTTTGCAGGCTCAAAGGCGGTTGAGTTTCAAAACGGGCGTTTTTCGGCGATATCGAGCCTCCAAAGGCGGCTCTCCGTGCCCCTTGGGACAAAAATAAAAACTCAATACTCTGAGTTTGAAAATGGTTTTTGAAGTTGTCCCAGCTTTTGTCCCCGAAGCCGATGAAACGCGACGTCGCGTCATTCAGCGGCACTCACTTCGAGATGCCGCCGAAAACTGGGTGCAACTGGAGTGACGAGACGGCAAAACTATAACCACCGAGTGGGAATAGAAAATTCCTTAGTTATGGGGGTATAAATTTGATTTCCTTCAGGATAAACCCCCATGACTATATGAATTGACCTGCTGACTTCAATGAAGATTGGAGGGTAACGGTCAGGGGTGACGGCCCAGCGAGTGTTATTTTGCGAGCTATGCGCATTGAAAGCGACCTTGCGTGTTATAAATTACTTGCCGGAAGCCGCGGCTTTCAGAGTACGGCTTACGTGTACGTTTAACCTCCGTGGGCGACGGGGTGCCGCAAGGCGTAGAATATCGCCCACCTGTAGGGGTCTGCAGCGATGCGGGCCCCGCTTCGTATGAAGGGGCGTAACCGATGAAGATCGTATCCATCCCCAGGACTTCTTCGACCTCGTCGAGGGCGACCGCGAGCTCATGCTTAAGCACAACCGTTCCTGCATCGTGGTGGTGAGGCTGCGTTTCCGCGGGAAGTGCAGGGACTTCGCCGTGCCGCTGCGTTCCAACATCGCCCCTAACGTGCCCAGAGACCAGTACTTTGCGTTGCTATCCCGCCCCACGGCGCGCCCCGGCTGCCGCCACGGCATCCACTACATCAAGATGTTCCCCATGACCAAGGCCTACCAGCGCCGCTTCAGGACCGTGGGCTCGGCCTACTACGAGACGCTCCAGCGCATCATCGACGGCAACACCAAGCGCATTGTCTCCGAGTGCCCGGCATACCTCGACCGCTACGAGCGCGAGGGAAGGCCTCGCTTTGCCGTCGACATCGACCGCATCGTGGGGCTGCTGGAGGGCGAGAAGTAGGGCGCCTCGGCTCAGTCTCGAGCCATGCGGAGTCGCTCCGCATTTTTGAACGCCGCGTGTGCGTCCCAAATACTTGAGAAACAAGCTGTGAAGTGCAGTGGTGCGCCCGTGCCCGTGCATAGCCGTCACCATCAGCGTCTACGCGGCGTCGGCTTCAAGTGGAACTGGCGCCGCTGCTGTATATGGTTTGCCTTGCTGCAAATGGCGATCAATGCCCACGATGCTTCTGCTTGCGCTTCAGCTTTCGCTGCTCGAAGCGCGCCTCCGCCTCATCCGCGCGACGCTGACTTCTTGCTTGAGCCGACTCCCGCTTCATCGCTTCCCGCTGTGCCGCGAGCGCCTGTTGTGCCTTGGTGCTCACAGCGGGCCGCTTAAGGGTTTTCGCCGCCTCGCGAGCGCGTCGCTTGGGGCTCTTTGCGGGCTTGCTTGCCTCAGCCGGTTTGCTACCGAAGAACGAGAGCTTCTCCCATTTGCCGACAACGAATTGCAGAATCTCCTCATCGGACGGCTCCGCGCCGAAGACGATGCGGGCGACGCCATACCTTCCGCCCTCGACGTGCTCCGCCAGCCCGACCCAGAATTGGCCGTCGTGATATACGGTCAGGGTGGACGACACACTGATCTGCATGGTTGGTTCCTCCTTTATGTAGTTGACCATGCAGAGAAGGGACAACCAAGGAGGCAGGTTACTGATGCGGACTCCCGCACGCCCACGACTACCCGACGGGGACTGTGTTTTCATCTCTGGTGGTTGGATTGTAGCACGTGCGGACGCGCCCTTCATCGCTGCCGACATGGCGCGACTGGGACTCGCTCCTCGACGCATCCTTCTGTAGATTGCCATTCCGGTTTCGAAACTTTAAAAAAATTCAAGTTTCGAAACCGGGAAGGGGAACACGAACAAGAGATGCGATCTGCAGACGACTGAATAGCTCCATCTGTTTTGGTTACAACAAAATATGTGCCGCAAGCCTGCGGCATGAAGGAGGGAGATTTCTATGAATATCGTTGTGTTGAGCGGCAGTCCACGTAAGGGCGCCAATACCGATACCATGGTCGAGGCGTTTGCCGAGACCGCGCGTGAGGCCGGCCATGCGGTCGAGGTCGTCCGCGTTGCCAGCAAGAAGATCGCTGGTTGCCTGGGATGCCAGTACTGCTTTGCCCATAAGGGCACCTGCGTGCAGAAGGACGACATGACCGGCGTGATCGAGTTGCTGAAAGACGCCGACATGGTTGTCTTCGCTTCGCCTATCTACTGGTTCGACATCACCGCGCAGGAGAAAGCCGCCATCGACCGCCTGTACGCCTTCGGTGCCACGGGATTCCCGTTCACTAAGACGGCCCTTTTGCTTGATAGTCACAGCGAGGGCGTCTATGATGCGGCGATCGCCATGTACAAGTCCGCATGCGCATACTGCAAGTGGGAGGACCAGGGCATCGTCACCATCAGCGGTATGACTGAGCGTGACAGCATGGCCTCCTCGCCCAAGTTGGAAGAGGTGCGAGAGCTCGCTCGCAAGTTCGCCTAAGGACAATAAGAACGCACGGCGATCAGCGCTAACCGAAGTGCTTGTTGCTCTTACCAAGAGGATTGCTGATTGCCATGCGTGGCTGTTGACATTTCCTTTTGCAAGTTTTGGTATTTTTTGCAAGCTTTGCTAATTTTTGCAAATTTTGCTAACGACAGTACCAGGCCTTTCGCTTGACGAAAAGGCCCAGGCGGTTGTGTCGCCTGGGCCTTTAACTGTTCCTAAATCATGTGCCTGATGAAGAGTTCTGGCTTTTAGTCAAACAGACTCGGCATGTCGTTTTCCTTCATGAGGGCACCAGCGGAGGGCAGACTCTGCGCGGTGAACTTCTCGGCCGAGACGCCGGCGCCAAGAATCTCCTCGGTCGTGCCGACGGTGGTGACCGAGCGGCCCTTCTTGGCCGTAAAGGCCTGGACGCCCTGCGTGTTGGTGGTCGTCTTGGTCTTGAGCAACGACGTGTTGAAGTTCATCAGGCGGTAGTCGCTCGAGACCAGAGCAATGTCGCGATCCTCTTTGAGCACCTGGGCATACAGCAGCTTGCTGCCGCCGTAAATGGCGTTCTTCAGGCGCTTGCGGTTGGTCTTGGTGACGTATCCGGAGAGCGCGACGCGCACCACGCGACCGTTCTCAAAGACAAACAGCACGTCGGCCTTGTAGTCCTCGGGGTCGATGACCCAGATGACGCTCTCGTCAGGTTCCATCTCAAGGTCGGTCGGCAGGTACGAGCCCAGCTGGGCCGACTTGGTGTCCTCAAACTGCGCGACCTTGCACTTGTACACCTGGCTCTTGTTGGTAAAGACCAGCAGCTCGTGCGTGTTGGAGGACGGGAACTCGATAAAGGGCTTATCGCCGTCCTTGTACTTGAGCGTGGCAGCCTTTTTGAGCACGCGGTCGGTCATCTTCTTGAGGTAGCCGTCGCGCGAGAGCATGATGGTAACCGGGTACTCCTCGACCTCGGGCTCCAGACTCACCTCGATAACCTCGTGGGGCTCGATCCTGCCCGTGCGGCGCGGCATCACGTACTTCTTGTTGACGGCTGCCAGCTCGTCGCTGATGACCTTCTTGATGTTCTCCTCGCTGGAGAGGATCTCCTCAAGCTCGGCAATCTCACCCTCGAGTTTGGCGATGTCCTTGGTGCGGTTGAGGATGTACTCCTCGTTGATGTTGCGGAGCTTGAGCTCGGCAACAAATTCTGCCTGGGTTTCGTCGATGTCGAAACCCTTCATAAGGTTGGGCACGACCTCGGCCTCGAGCTTGGTGCCACGGATGATGGCGATGGCCTTGTCGATGTCGAGCAGGATCGCCTCGAGGCCGTGCAGCAGGTGCAGGCGTTCGGACTTTTTGCCCAGGTCAAAGTTAATGCGGCGGCGCGTGGACTGAATGCGCCACGCAACCCACTCGTGCAGGATCTGGCGCACGCCCATAACGCGGGGATAGCCGTCGACCAGCACGTTAAAATTGCACGAGAACGAATCCTGCAGCGTGGTCGAGCGATAGAGCTTGGCCATGAGCTTGTCGGGGTCGACACCACGCTTAAGGTCGATAGCGATGCGCAGGCCCGAAAGGTCGGTCTCGTCGCGGATGTCGGCGATCTCCTTGACCTTGCCCTCCTTGGAGAGCTTGACGATGCGCTCGATGATGACATCGGTCTTGGTGGTGTAGGGGATCTCGTAGACCTCGATGATGCGCTCTTCGGGAATCCAGCGCCAGCGAGAGCGAATCTGGAAGCTGCCAAGGCCGGTCTCGACGATCTTCTCCATCTCCTCGCGGCGGTAGATGATCTCGCCGCCGGTTGAGAAGTCGGGCATGGGCATGTATTCGAGCAGGTCGCAGTCGGGGTCCTTAAGGTAGTGCATCGTGGCGGTGCAGACCTCGTTGAGGTTGAAGCCGCAAATGTCGGATGCCATGGCGACGCCGATGCCCTTGTTGGCCGAGACGAGGATGTTGGGGAACGTGGTGGGCAGCAGGCGCGGCTCCTTCATGGCGCCGTCGTAGCTGTCGATAAAGTCGACCGGGTCCTTGTCGATGTCCTTGAAGATCTCGGCACTGATGGGGGAGAGCTTGGCCTCGGTATAACGCGAGGCGGCGTAGCTCAGGTCGCCCGAATAGTACTTGCCAAAGTTGCCCTTCGACTCCACGAAGGGGGCGAGCAGTGCCTCGTTGCCGGTGGCCAGGCGCACCATCGTCTCGTAGATCGCGGCGTCGCCGTGCGGGTTAAGCTTCATGGTCTGACCTACGATGTTGGCACTCTTCTGGCGCTCGCCCTTGAGCAGGCCCATCTTGTACATGGTGTAGAGCAGCTTGCGGTGCGAGGGTTTAAAGCCGTCGATCTCGGGGAACGCACGCGAGACGTTGACGCTCATGGCGTAGGGCATGTAGTTGACCTCGAGCGTCTGCGTGATCGGCTGGTCGGTGACCTCGGAGTGCAGGCCGATGACGTTCTCGGCGTTGACCTGCTTTTTCTTTGGCTGGTTCGTCTTCTTCTTTGCCACGATTTCCTCTTGAACTTCTTATGGGCCGTCGTTATCGATGTGCTGCTACTGCAGGTCCAGCTGATCCAGGTATTCCTTGCCGTGCTCGGAGATGTGGCGCTTGCGACCCGCCTCGTCGTTGCCCAGCAACAGGTTGAACATGGTCTCCATCTTGGTGACGTCCTCGGGCTCCACCTTGATCAGGCGACGCGTCTCGGGGTTCATGGTGGTGAGCCACATCATGTCCGGATCGTTCTCACCAAGACCCTTGGAGCGGTTGATCGAACACTTCTGGTCGCCGATCTCCTTAAGGATGCCGTTCTTCTCGAGCTCGGTGTAGGCAAAGTAAGTTTTCTCTTTGCAGTTGATCTCGTAGAGCGGCGACTCGGCGATATACACGTAACCCTCGTCGATAAGCGTGGGTACCAGGCGATAGAGCATGGTGAGCACGAGTGTGCGGATGTGATAACCGTCGACGTCGGCGTCCGTACAGATGATGACCTTGTTCCAGTTAAGGTTGTCCAGGTCGAAGGCGCCAAGGTTCTTGATGCGCTTGTCCTTGATCTCCACGCCGCAGCCCAGCACGCGCATGAGGTCCATGATGATGTCGGACTTAAAGATGCGCGGGTAGTCCTCCTTCAGGCAGTTGAGAATCTTACCGCGGACGGGCATGACGCCCTGGAACTCGGCATCGCGCGAGGTGCGAATGGCGCCTGCTGCCGAGTCGCCCTCTACGATGTAGATCTCGCGGCGGCTCTTGTCCTTGGAGCGACAGTCGATGAACTTCTGCACGCGGTTGGCCATGTCGGTCTTCTGCTGCAGGTTGGTCTTGATGCTCTGGCGCGTCTTCTCGGCATTCTCGCGCGAGCGCTTGTTGATGAGCACCTGCTCCATGATCTTATTGGCGGCGTTCTTGTTCTCGATCAAGTAGGTCGAGAGCCGCTCCTTAAAGAAGGCGGTCATGGCCTGCTGGATAAAGCGGTTGTTGATGGCCTTCTTGGTCTGGTTCTCGTAGGACGTCTGGGTGGAGAAGCAGTTGGTCACCAGCACCAGGCAGTCCTGGACGTCTTGCCACTTAATGCCGCTCTCGTTTTTGTTGTACTTGCCTTGGCTCTTAATGTAAGCATCGATGGCGCTGGTCAGAGCACTGCGTGCGGCCTTCTCGGGCGAGCCGCCGTTCTCGAGCCACGACGAGTTGTGGTAGTACTCCTGCATCGTGAAGGTGCGCGAGAAGCACATGCACGCGGTGATCTTTACGTTGTAGTCGGGCAGGTCCTCGCGATCGCGACCGCGGCGGTCGGCCTCGATAAAGAAAGGCTCGGTGAGGTAATCGGTTCCGACCTTCTCGAGCACGTAGTCCTCGATGCCCTTGGGGTAGCAAAAATCCTCTTCGGCAAACTCGCCATCGTCGCCCTCAATGCGCAGACGGAAAGTCACGTTGGCGTTGACCACGGCCTGACGGCGCATGGTCTCGCGATACCAATCGTGGGGAATGCTGATGGAGGTAAAGACCTCGAGGTCGGGACGCCACTTGATGGTAGTGCCGGTGCGGTTCTCGTCGCTGGGCTCAATCTCGAGTGCCTTCTTCTTGGCGCCGACGACCTTGCCCTTTTTAAAGTGCAGGGAATACTTGTTGCCGTCGCGCCAGACCGTGACGTCCATGTATTCGGAGGCATACTGAGTCGCGCACGAGCCCAGGCCGTTGGTGCCGAGCGAGAAATCGTAGTCGCCGCCCTGGTTATTGTTGTACTTGCCGCCGGCGTAGAGCTCACAAAAGACGAGCTCCCAGTTAAAGCGCTTCTCGGAGGGGTTCCAGTCGAGCGGGCAGCCACGGCCGTTGTCCTCTACCTGGATAGAGCCATCGCGAAAGGCGGTAAGGGTGATGAGCTTGCCGTAGCCCTGGCGCGCCTCGTCAACGGCGTTGGACAGGATCTCGAAGGCGGCATGTGCGCAGCCGTCGAGTCCGTCCGAGCCAAAGATGACGGCGGGACGCAGGCGTACGCGCTCCTCGTCCTTGAGCTGACGAATACTGTCGTTACCATAGTTTGCGGTGTTTTTTGCCATGCTCGCTCTCTTGGTGCTTCCTCTTGTGCATTTAAGTCGTATAAATAGTCAAGGTAGCATAGCCCAGCCCGTGGGCGATTCCACCCAACACGAAATCCATCGAACAATCGTTCGAACTTAGGCTGAAAAGAGCTCACTCGCACAAAACCGAGTCGGTTTTGTCCGAGTAAGTTTGAAGACGGCCGAATGTGTCTTGCTGCGTTTGCGGTTGGATACGTTGTCGAAGACGTGTCGTGCGGATTGTTGGCGAAAAGACGGCGTGCCAAGCTCGAGGCAGAACTCGACTCCACTGACGATATCTAATGCGTAATGGGCTGGCTCTGGGTATCCAGAACCAGCCCATTTGATGTTCGATGAGCCGAGTCGGCGTCTCTCACAAAAGTAACTAGGAGCTAGCGAGGCTTATCCGAATTGACCTCATCGGTGGTGTCTTTTTCGAGCGCCGTGCGGCGGGCGCTGTAGGCGACGAGGCCTGCGCCTGCCGCGGCGAGTGCTGCAGCGGCTGCCGTAAGGGGAGCGCTGGCATCGCCCGTGCCTGCAAGCGCGCCCGCTTTTCCGGAGCGCTTGTTATTGCCGTGATCCTTGCCGCTGCCGGAGCGGCTTCCGCCGGAGCCGCCGCCCTCGTCGGTACCGCCGCCACTCGAGCCGCCACCGCCGTCCGCCGTCATCGGTGCGTCGTGAAGTCCTGTCGTATCCGCGCTGTCGCATACGCCGACCTGAACTTCTGAGCGTTCGCATGCCGCGTCGGGCACATGAAGCTCGTGCAGTACGGCACCCAGCGCCGAGTTTGCGCCCGGTCGAATTTCCTCGAGCGTTACGGGATCGAGCGCCACCAGATTACGCGCCTTCGCATACAGCGTTACGCGTTTGCCCACCTCGTCGCTCCAACTCTCGGGGATAGCGAAGCTCATGCGGAACTGTGCCGTGCAACCCGGTGCCAGCACGGCGTTGCCGCTGTCGGCTACCAGCGGGTGCGTTGCAAAACGTGCGTCCAGCGTCTCGAGCGCGTACTTCACGTGTGCCATGTCGTTGGCCGAAGCATCCTCGGCAAGCTCCGGATCGTAGATCGAAGCCATGCGTGCGTTTGCTCCGAACCCGATGGATGCGCTGGAGAACGGCTGGCTGGAGCCCTCTCGGTACAGATCAATCGTGCCGGCGGTCAGCAAGGTGTTACCGTCGTTTCGCACCGTGACCATGAAGGATTCGCCTGCTGCTCCGGGCACCACCGCGCCCGAGGTAGCGACTGCGCCCGTCGGAGTGGCACACGCCACCAAGGGCACTTCGATGCCGTGTAGTTCTGCCTCGCTCTTCTCCGCGCTCACAATGTGCGTGGCGAGCGCCGAGAGCATGCCCCCCGACGTCAAAAATGTCGTTATCTGATCGATGGGATGGTCCAGCTCGCACATCACGAACGGCTCCGTGAACAGATCGCCTGCCAAGGTGCTGGCGAAGATGCGGAAGTGCTTGCCCATCACTGCTACCGGGTTGCCTTCTTCGTCGTAGGTTTGTCCCACCTTGCCATCGGTGTTCTCTACATAGAGCACGCACCTGCCGTTGTTGCTTACGCTAAACGATGCCGGGCCACAGCCTGCGGCACCCACGGGCTGCGTTGCAAATGCCGATGCGCCTCGTGCCCAAGTAATATGCTGCAGCTGCTCGTTGACGGTAGCCAAAAAGCCCGTGTGCTGCGGCCACGGCACCGCGTGGGGTACTGTGGCATCTGGCGACATAACGCCCCAGCCCGCAATGGACTGGCCGATCACGGCGTACGATGCACAGCCACAACCGCCTGCGGTCTCGTATGCAACGGGCACCACCATTTTGCCGTTGATATTCTCGGGCGCGCCGAGCTCGATGCTCGACGGTGCCTGCGGAAAGCGGAGGACCTGACGGAACGTGAGACTGTCGCCCGAAACGTCCGACCACAGGGTAAAGCACTCCAGCGCAACCTCGGCCTCGCTGCCGAGCGTCTTTTCTGCGGTGGTTCCGCGGCGGTGGAGGTAGGCGCCCGACAGGCGCCCGTCGACAAGTGTCTTGCCCACCGTGATGCGTGGGCACTGCAGGCAATGGTAGCCATCCTCCTGAAGGCGGCCGCGCGAGATGCTGCGCCACGACGTGTGCGATATCACGCGAACTCCGTCGTTGCTTACGCGCAGGCGCACAACGGACAGTATGCCGGATGTGCTCGCCGTATCGAAAAGGGTGTTGTCGCCGGCGGGGCGCTCGCCCGAGACCAGCAGCACGTAGGCGTCCTGGTTTCCTCTTCCGTCCGTATATTCCACTACGTCGAAGTCGTAATCGTATATGCCGTCGCGCTCCACGTCGCCCTCGCCAAACCCAAGGGGAAAGTCCACAGGCGTGGGAGCGGACATCGTTCCGTTTGCCTTTGTGTGTACCACCAGGCGCGAGCGACCATTGTCGCCGTAGCGCACTGAGGCGATACGGAACAGGCATTCTACGCCGGCAATCATTGCCAGCTTCATGTGGGCTTCGCTGAGCACGCCAGCAAACAGCACGTTGTCGCTCGAGGGTTTTATGCCGCCACGCTCGTCCTCCGACACGCCGGCAGAATTGGCGTTCGGGTCGGCAACGGTGTTCGTTGCCTGACCGATATAGGTGTACTCATACATCGGCGCGGCGTTTTCGTCGTTCTCTATCAGTGCATGGACGAAATGCTCGATCTGTCCCGTGTCGTCGCTTTCTGCATCCGCCTCGAGCTCAATGCGCGTGACCGCTTGATCCCAATCGCGCACGACAGGCGCGGCGTTTACGGCAGTGGCCTTAACCTCGGCGCGTGCGAGCAGTTCGGCGTTGGTGACGATGGTGGCCGATGCGATAAATTGCGGCACGCCGCCCGCCTCAATGTTGCCGGCCGAGCCGAAGCAGGCATCCAGCGTATAAGGCGTATCTCCATCCAATGCGAGCTCAGAGCGCTGGAGCACATACTGGTCGCCATTGTTCACCGACATATTCCACGAATCGATGAGTGTGGGCCACGACCCCGACCAAGCCTTGGTGGTCCACTTGAACATTACGAACTGGAGTATTACATCGACATCGACGTCTGCACCTACACGCAGTCGCGGAAGCTGGTGTCCATTTGCCTTTTCGTACCCAATGAACAGCGTGAGGGATGCGGCGCCGCGCACGGCAGACGAAGCGACGCCTGCAACGCCGGCGCCAAAGGTGACGGCAAGCCCGATCTGGATGGTGAACGAGCCCGACGTGTTTGAATAGTCGAGCGAAATGTTTTTAAAAAACGCCGCGCCGCTGCCGTGCGTGTGGGCACCCACGGCGAGCGCCAGTTTTGCCAGCACCCAGGGGTTGACGTTTAGGAAAAATGGCACCGGTCCTAGGGTAAACTGCTCGGTCCAATTGAGGTCGGTTCTTACCTGGAAGAGGGCCTTAATATTGCCGTATGCGGGGTCGTTGTTGTTACCCCAGGTTTTGCCCACCCAATCGTAGGCGAGCGAGCCGTACAGCTGTGTGGCGATATCCATCGTGAACAGCGGCGTGCAATGGTGGCGAAGGAGCTTGGTGTTTCTTGGATCGGTGCCCGAACCGGCACTCATCCTCTTGTACTGATTCCACTTCCCCTCCATCTCGTCGAGGTAGCGGTTTGCCTGCTTGGCGCCCGACTCGCGCGGCGATTTCTTCCAGTATTCCGGATCAGGGTTGCCCGAATCGTTCATATAGCTAGCTGGTTTGTACCCTCCGCCAAACAGCACGTATCCAGCAAACGAGAAATCGAACAGAATGGGAAATGTGGGCATCCAGCACGTGAACTTATTGCCGCCGATACCGGGAAACGCCGCGGGGAAATCAAACGGAGTGATCTCTTGGTCCATGGTGGTGGGAATGATGGTGGTCGAGCCCGATTCCGCCTTTGCGGCCGGCGCGGTGACAACGGCCATAGGGGATGAGAGCGTGTAGGTTTTGCCCTGGTAGTCGAGCATAAAGCGCAGCTTGCACCCTTCCTCCAGAAGGCCCGAAGCTGCATCGAGGAACTTGTCTTCGAGTGTGAACGTCGCCAGATTATCCACGCTCGATGCGCTGGCCGTGACTTGGCCAATCTGCGTGACGGTTTCGGATGAGCTGCCCGCAGCGGGCATCACTTTATTGATATGCAACGTTGCCTGCCCGCCCTGCGGCAGATGGGCCTGCACGGTAAAAGCGTGCGTGTCGGGCTGATTGTTTGCTGCTTCGTCCGCTGGCATTGCCATAAACGTGGCGTCGGCGTACTGGATGTCCCATTCGTCGAATGTGAGCTGGCGAAAGTACGGCTCGCCATCGGAGAGCGGACGTGTGGGTGCGGTAATGGCGGTGCCGCCCTGAATACGCGCAAGGGGAATCTCGACATCACGGTAGCCTTTCATGCTGATGGAGATACCGCCGTTAAAGTCGTACGCGTCAAGGAGCGTCGCCTCGTCCACGTAGCCTTCCGAAAGTGGAGCAACCTCAAAGATCGCTGTGCCCTCGTCGTCGGTGGTGGCGGTGAGCTGTTTGCCTGCGGCGTAGCGCGACGTCAGCGTGACCTGGGCGCCCTCGATGGGCGTCTTCTTGTTGGCGACATCGACCACGACCACACCAAACATGGTGCGCGAGAGTACGAGCACCTTGAAGGGATTTTCTTCATCGGCATAGGCTTCGGCGGGCGCGAACGGCAGTATGAAGGCGTTTGAGGTGCCCGGCACGCGCGGCAACATAATGCTCGCCAGCGAGGACGCTCCGGCAACAAGTAACGAACGGCGATCAAGCATCTTGGGCTCCCATCCCGCAGGTATCGGTGGAAATAATCCAATTTTGCGAGAAGGCATCCTGTCACGGTAGTGCCGTCCGAGGGCCAAAATGTCCAATTTGAGCGAGCGAAGCGCCGGGGCTCCGGGGCGCACGTGCCGCGCTAGGCAGTCTGGCCGCTAACGCAGCATATGAGCGACCAGTTCGGTGCGCGTGCCGATGCCAAGCTTTGCATACACACTGGATAGGCGGTTTTTGACAGTGCCCGGCGATACTCCCATATGACGAGCGATTTCGGCGTTGGTCCATCCGCGGCAGGCGAGCATGGCCATGGTGAACTCTGTGGTCGTCAGGTCGTCAGCCACGTCCTCGCCCGAATCGGGGTTGTGGATGCGCCGCCAGCCGTAGCTGAATCGGTACGTGATCTCGATGATGCGCGCGAAGTCGTCAGGGTATTGCGTTTTTAGGCACGCCTCGATGAGCCCCTGTAAAAGGCCGTGATGCTCGCCAATGAGCTCGATAAGGCCGTCGGGACGCGCAATGTTCCAAGCGGTTCCGAAGTGCGTTTTTGCGGCGTCGATGTCCTTGAGGCTCATGCATGCCATGGAAGCTGCCAGGTGAAGGAACAGTTCCGAGATCGGATAGCTCCCCTGTTTCATGATCAGGGCGTTTTCCGCCATGCCCAGACTGCGGCCGTATTCGCCGTGCAGATACAAGGCGTGCGCCATCACGTAGCTGGCGAACAGGCGCAGGCCTTCGGGCAGATGCGCCGCAAGTGGATAAAACTCTTCGGCGGAATGCGGGGAAGGCAAGTGCAGCAGGACGCTCGCGGCCGAGGCGAACAGGATATGCGTGGCGTGGATGGCGGGCGATTCCTCGTCGGCCGGCGTATCGAGGATGCCAGCAAGGCACCGGCGGGCGTCGGCGATACGGTTGAGCGACAGGCTGGCGTATCCGCAGATAAAGCATGCGGAATAGCGCAGCGCGGGATCGGTGGCGTCAAGATAGGGGCGCGCCGTCTTGGCAGCGAGGGTGGCCTGTCCGCGAAAGTACAGCGCTTCTGCCGTGGCAATGGCGCGCGAATCGGGGTCGGAAATGCCTGCAACCGCAGCGTCAATCTGTCCCGGCACAAAGGCGGTGCACATCAACGGCATGGGAACGCATGGGTAGCCATCGCAGTCCATCTTCCATCTCCCAACGGCTGGCAACAATAGCAGCAATTGTACTCCTGTTGCTCGGGACTGGAATTTGTGGGTATCGCCGACGATTATGCCGAACGTATAAAGGAAGACTAGCGGCTCTCTTGAACCCGAGGTCGAAGGGGGCGTTGTACAAGGCATATGGGGCCGAGTGGAAGTAGATCAAAAGAGCGTTACTTGACGTTTCATGCATAATGCCAACCGCCCCGCGACATCACGTTCGCAGCGCGCAGGGGCCGGAGAATCTTCGCGATGAGAGTTGACGTCTAATACCTTGCATCGTATAGTGTGTATAGCATAGTATATGACGAGAGGAGGTGTGCGGATGGAGGCCCAGATGAAGCGCGGCTTCCTGGAGGCCTGCGTGCTCGCGGCCGTCTCCGGCGAGGAGTCCTACGGCTACCAGATCGTGAAGGACGTGCCGGCGAGCATGGGGCTCACGGAGTCGACGCTCTACCCGCTGCTCAAGCGCCTGGAGAAGGCCGGGTGCATCACGGCGCGCTCTGCCGAGCACAACGGGCGGCTGCGCCGGTACTACCGCATCACGGACGATGGGCGTGCGCGCATCGAGGAGTTCCTGGCCGAGTGGCCGTCCGTACGGGAGATTTACGCATACGTTAAGGGGGCGCACCATGACGCGCGATGAGTTTCTGGGCCGGTTGGGCGAGCTGCTTGCCTGCCTGCCGGCCGAGCAGGTGGAGGAGACCAAGGCGTTCTATGCGGAGGCCATCGCCGACCGCATGGAGGACGGTATGAGCGAGGAGGAGGCCGTGGCCGCCATGGGCGCCCCCGGCGAGGTTGCCGAGGCCACGCTCGACGACCTGCCCGCCGTGCCGCGCGCGATCGCGAGGACGCGCCGGCGCAGCACCGCGCTGCTGTGGGTGCTGACCATCGTGGGTTCCCCGGTGTGGGTGCCGCTGCTCGCCGCCTTCGCCGCCGTGGCCGTCACGGTCTATATCTGCATCTGGGTGCTGGCGCTCTGCGTGTGGATCGTCGCGGCGGCACTCGGGGGCGTGGGCGTAGTTGAGCTCCTGCTTGCCGTAAGCGGCGTCACCATCGGCCACTTCCCGTACGCCCTCGCCTCGGCGGGCGTGGGGCTCGGCCTCGTCGGCGTGGCGCTCTTCGTTGGTGCTGGCGCTTGGGCCGCCTCAAAACAAATTGCGCGCCTCTCGGCGCTCTGGGCGAGGAAGGCCGCCTCGCCCTTCTGGAAGGGTAAGGGCGAGAAGGGCGGCGCTGCCGCGCATCTCGCGGCGTAGAAAGGAGTGAGTACCATGACCAGCGCGAAGAAGATCTACCTCGCCGTGGCGGGCGGGCTCGTTGCCGCGGGTGTTGTCCTCGCGGGCATTGGCTTTATCGCTTCGGGTTTCGACCCGGCCGTGTTCACAACCCAAATCGACACGCGCGACAGCACCATCGTGCTCGGCGGCGTCGAGGTGGACGACCCGACGGGCCTCCCCCTCATCGAGCAGCTCGCCGGAATCGGCGAGGTCGACACCTCCGGCATCACCGCGTCCGAGTCCCCTGCTGCCCCGGAGGCGCCCACCGCTCCCTAAGCATAGCGTGCCCGGACGCCCCGTCCGTCGGGCTGTGCAAGCCTGTGGAACCCGGACCTCAACCCCAACCCAACCGGCCTCGAGCCTGCGTCGATTCGCTCCCCGTCCCGCGCGGGGGCCCATGACGCATACCCAAAATCCATCCGAGGAGAAAGGAACGCAATGACGACAGCCATGCCCCTCCGCCTTCACGGGGTCACGAAGGCGTACCGCGGGAGGACCGTCCTCGGCCCCATCGACCTCGCCCTCGAGGCGGGGCGCGTCTACGGGCTCATCGGCGAAAACGGCGCCGGGAAGTCAACGCTCATCTGTATCGTCACTGGCACCGCCAGCCCCAGCTCGGGCTCGGTTGAGCTGTTCGGCGAGCGCGGCGGGCGCGGGCTTGCCGCCGCCCGGAGGCGTATGGGCTACATGCCCGACGCGAGCTCGGCCTACCCGGGGCTCTCTGCGCGGGAGAATGGATTTGCAACGGTTGCTTAAACATTTTTTACAGGGACAGCCCTGCGTTCCTGAACTCAACTGGGCTCATGTAGACCAGTGTCGAAGGGGCAGTCGCCCCAGTCCGCGTACCAGACCTGTGTGCCGCCGAGGGAATACTTCCTCCAGTAGGGCCAGTGCGGGACGTCCATCCTCTCTTCCTTTCGGGGCGTCAGGCGCCGGGCCCAAGGCCGCACCTGCGCCCCAGCTCCGCCACGAGGGCGTCGTTGTCTCTGACCGAGACGATGGCGTCGCCGTCGTAGGGCGCCTCGATGTAGACGCGGTCGAGCGAGTTGGCCGTCCCCGCCCAGAGCGTCCTGGTGCGCCGGACGCCCCGCACGTGGGCGTAGGGTATCACCGAACGCGTCCCAGCGTACACGACGACGAGGCGGTCGCCGTAGAGCTCGAGGCGATTGCTGCGGACGGGAAGGGCAGCCAGGGCCACGAGGGCCGGGATGGGCAGCAGCGCGAGCCAGCCCCATAGGAGCGCGGGACTCGAGCTCAGGAAACACGCGATACACGCCGCGGATAAACCGCCCGCCACAATCACCATGGCCGCTATGAACCACGGGTCTGTCCTGCCGGGGAACACCCGCTCCGGCCGCTCGTCCTTCTCACCCATTACGGCCCTTCCGTCTCTTGCACCCCTCCCGGAACTGTCCGCATCAGTATAGCCAATGCTTTTTCTGATTTGTTGAGAAGCCGGCATTTGGGGGCATTTTGGATAGCGAACAGTTCAAACAAGAAGCTGAGAAAATAGAACAAAGCCTGAGTGCCTTGAGAGTCGCCGAGCGCAATGCAGTGATTCCCTTTATGAACGGCGACTTTACCCAATGGGATCTATATCTGGCATCCTCCTCTGAGTATGCGATGAGACTGATAGACGGATTCATCTCCATGCTCGGGTCGAGGAATCTTGTTTGCGTCGCCCAGCTTCTCCGCGCACAGATTGGAGTCTGCCTGCGGACATTCGCGTTATTCGCCGCCGAAGACCGGGATGACTTTCTCCCAAAAGGCTGCCAAGTACCATGGCGTGAGCGTTGGGGTAGTCATCATTCAGCGTGGATACATCCGGATGCGCATAGATCCAGACGATTCCAACGTTCTCGTATTTCCCGTGCAGGTAATCGAAGAGGGCAAGCGACACCATACAATTGCCGCCGACGGTCACGACTCTGTCGGGGTTTTCTGCCGTAAGCTTCCTCTGCGCATCCTGAATCCCCGCCAGGACTTCGTCCTCGGCATAGATGCGAACTTGCCTCCCATTTCTCATGTCCAAGTTTTGGGACGCGTTTCACAATGCCGAGTGGGACCCCTGGACAGTCGGATCACGTGGTGGCCCCCTTTGAGAGGCTTACGAGCATGGTAGTCCCGTTCTCGGAACTTGTTTCGACCTCTACCGTGCCACCGTGAAGCGCTGCAATCTCCCAAACGAGTGCTAGTCCGAGTCCTGCGCCACCGTATGCCCTGCTGCGGGATTTGTCTAGACGAAAGAACGGTTGGAAGATGCTCTCACGGTACTGCTTGGGTATTCCCGGGCCCTGGTCCTCGACTCGCAGGAACACGTGGCTGTCGTTGTCGCAGATGGAGACGGTAACGCTCGAGTCGGTGCGGCTATAGCGGATAGCGTTTTCGGCCAGGTTAAACACCAGCCGATAGAGGAGCGTGTCGCTCCCGATTACTAAAGCGTCTCCAGCACAATTGAGGGCTATGCCCTTATTTTCGGCAAGTGGCGCAAGGTCGGTGAGGACCTCTTCGGACAAGGGACCAAGTTCAACATCGTCATCGCAAGGAACGCTGCGGAGCTCACTCATCTCGAGCAATACCTTGGTCATTCGAGACATGCGCTCGGTTTGTTCTTGTAGCAGGCCGAGCAGCTCGGCTGTTTCGGGTTGCAGACCGGAGTGTTCGGAGATGAATAGTTCAACCTGTGCTTGCATAAGGGCGAGCGGGGTGCGCAGCTCGTGTGCGGCGTTGCCGGTAAACTGACGCTGTGCAGAGAACCCTTCGCCAAGACGGGCGATCATGTCGTTGAAAGAGGCGCTGCATCGTTGTAGCTCGGTGGGCACATCTTCACTGAGTCTGATTTCGCTTAGGTTGTCAGGCTGCACGCGTTCAACCTGGGCTGCAAAAGCCCGTAGCGGTTTGAGTGCACGGCCGCTCACAAAGTATGCCAACACGCCGCCAAGGAGTGTGACTCCAGCCGTGATGTACCAGGTTGTCGTGCCAAAAGACTCCTGCGCGTCGTTTACGACGATCGTGACCTTGTCATCGGGGGTCGCTTTCGTTGGGTCGAACGCCTGGGGCGAATCTTCGCCGGTTGCGTTAAAGGCCGAGATGTTACTGCCGATGGCATCCATGTAGCGCATGCCCGTATAGCCGACCAGGCAGTTCGTCAGCACGCATGCCGCACACGTGAGCAGCGCCGTCATAATCGTTATGCGCCATTGCAGCGAAAGCCTTTTCATTCGCCATCCTCCATAACGTAGCCCTCTCCAATCCGATTGCGAATTGGGTCGTATCCCAAAGCGCTGCGTAGCTTTTTGCGGAGCGACGAAATATGAACGCGGGTTGCGTTGCTAAAGCTGTTCACGCTGCTATCCCAAACGTGCTCGATAAGCTCCTCTTGACTTACCGGACGCCCCTGATTAAGCATCAGGTATTCCAAGATTCCCGTTTCCTTGCGCGTAAGAGATAAAGCCTCGCTGTTCACGGAAGCGATGCGCGCCTTGGTGTCAAAGCGGAGCTTTCCGCAGGTTAATACTATGTCGCTTTGTGCGAAGCGCCTGAGGGTAAGGCTGCGAATCCTTGCCGCAAGTTCGTCCAGATGAAACGGCTTGGTGAGGTAATCGTTGGCGCCGGCATCGAGCCCGTCGACTTTATCGGATACTTCGCCACGCGCGGACAGAATCAGTACCTTGGTCTCGCAATCGGTTTTCCTAAGTTCCCTGAGCACGGTCATGCCGTCGACATGGGGAAGATTAAGGTCGAGTACCACGAGGTCAAAGACTTCGACGTCCAGCAGGTCGAGCGCCTCCCGTCCATCGTGGCAGCAGTCGACGCTGTATGCCAGGTTTCGCAAACTGCGTGCGATCGTGTCGCATAGTGCTCGCTCGTCTTCGACGATCAAAATACGCATAACAGTCTCCTTGCACATTCCAAATCGCGCTTAACACGGATTTTATAGTCGATATGGTCCAATGGTCGCGTAACGAAAGGAGTGGTCGAGTTGTTCAAAGCGGTAAAACCCGTGGTACAGGTCGCTTTGTTGATCGTCGGAATTGCCATGGTGTGCTTTGGCGTTATGCGTGGCGAGGCGGATGCCGTGCTGGCCAAAGCGATTAGGCTGTGCTTGGAGTGTATCGGAATTGGATAAAAGAGAAAACACTGCGTCGCATGTTTTGGCTCGATTTCGCGGATTCATTCAGGCGGCGGCGACGCTCGTCACCAACATTCACCTGCCAAACTTTGCCAAAGGCGGCATCTATCAGGGCGCGGGAAAAACAGTCTGCGTACCTGGACTTAATTGCTATTCGTGCCCCGCGGCATCGGGTGCGTGCCCCATCGGGTCGTTCCAGTCGGTGGTAGGTTCATCCAAGTTCAACTTTTCTTACTACGTCACCGGTACGCTCATTTTGCTCGGCGTGCTGCTGGGACGCTTTGTATGCGGGTTTTTGTGCCCGTTTGGCTGGCTGCAGGAGCTGCTTCATAAGATTCCCGGCAAAAAGTTCTCCACGAAAAAGCTCAAGCCGCTCACGTACATCAAGTACGTCGTGCTGCTGTTTGTCGTGGTACTGCTGCCCGTCTTGGTGGTCAACGATGTGGGGATGGGCGATCCGTTCTTTTGCAAGTACATCTGTCCACAGGGTGTGCTCGAGGGCGCCATCCCGCTGGCGGCTGCCAATGTCGGCATTCGATCTGCGTTGGGACAGCTCTTTACTTGGAAACTTATCGTTCTCATTGCCGTGGTGCTGCTGAGCGTTTTGTTCTATCGCCCCTTCTGCAAATGGATTTGCCCGCTTGGTGCATTCTATGCACTCATGAATAGGGTGTCCTTGTTGGGGATTCAGGTTGACGCGTGCAAATGCGTCTCGTGCGGCAAGTGTTCAAGGGTTTGTCAGATGGACGTTGATGTGGTCCGCGCGCCCAATCATGCCGAATGCATCCGGTGCGGAAAGTGTATCGGGGCCTGTCCCGTTGATGCCATCAGCTATCGCTATGGCCTGGATGTGTCGGCGGGAAAACTTCCCTTGACCGCCGATAAAAAGTAAACAAGCTTCGACAAAACGGAGGAATGACTATGAAGCTTTCTAAGATTGCGGCCCTGTTTATGGTGCCGGTATTGGCCTTGTGCCTTGTGGCATGTTCGGCGCCCGGTGGCAATGCGAGCGAATCTGCGGGCTCCGATCCTAAGATCGCGGAGCTCATTGCGCAGAAGCCGGCCAATGCCGACGAGGCCGCCGAGCTGTATGCGAAGCTCATGCAGAAGGAGAACGAGATCTTTTCGAGTGATAACGCGCTGTGGGAAAAGGTATTCAATGCGGCAAATAAAGACTCGGCAATGATTGAGGACGGCAGCAATTACGGCGATTTTCTGCTCAAGACCATCGACGGCGCCAAGGATGAGTTCACGGCGGATGAGCTCAAGACGCTCAAGGCCGGTGCACAGCAGATCAAGGAGATCGAGGACAAGCTCGAGAGCCTGGAGAAGGAGTTCCCCGGCTGTGGAAGCACGCCGAGTGCAGGCGAGAGCGTCGACGCTTCGACCGCTGGCATGACGGCTGGTGCCAATACTTCGAGCGAGGCGACGAAGTTCCCCAGCTTTACGGGCAAGGATCTGGATGGCAACGACGTGAATAGCGACGAGCTGTTCTCTAAGAATAAGGTCACCGTCATGAACTTCTGGTTCACTACTTGCAAGCCGTGCGTGGGCGAGCTGGGCGATCTTGAGAAACTGAATCAGGAGCTTGCCGAGAAGGGCGGCCAGGTCGTGGGCGTCAATTCCTTTACGCTCGATGGCAACAAAGGCGAGATTGCAGATGCCAAGGACGTGCTGAGCAAGAAGGGCGTGACATATAAGAACATCTGGTTCAAGTCGGATAGCGAGGCCGGCAAGTTTACGTCAAATTTGTTCTCGTTCCCGACAACGTATGTCATCGATCAGAATGGCAACATCGTGGGGGATCCAATCGTGGGAGCCATCAGCTCCGCCGAGCAGCGCGCAGCACTCGACAAGCTTATCGACCAGGCGATTGCGAATAGCGAGCAGTAAAAAACACGTAAAGCATCGCGAGGATCGTGTGTCGCTGTGCGTAGTAGTCCGCTGCCTTTCAAGATAATCTCCACCATATAGAGGCCCCACTTGGGGCCTCTTTTTTGGGCGCCGTCCCGTTCGTTTTTTGGCGCGGTTCCCTACATTCCTCACTGGTGTCGGTGAAAAATGGGGATAGAGTAGGACAAACGCGTCGAATACGAACGGCGGGGGAGAGTGGGCGAGTGCGCCCGCGTGGGAGAGGTTGCCGTCCATGTTGGAGCTCAAAGGTATTTGCAAAAGATACGTTACGCAGTCGTTTACGCAGGTGGCGCTCGACAGCGTAAGCCTGTCTTTTCGCGATAACGAGTTCGTGGCCATTCTGGGTCCCTCGGGCTCGGGTAAAACCACGATGCTCAACGTTATCGGTGGGCTCGATCATTTCGATTCTGGCGACCTGCTCATCGACGGTATTTCGACCAAGGATTTTCACGATCGCGATTGGGATGCCTACCGCAACAACCGCATCGGCTTTGTTTTCCAAAGCTATAACCTCATTCCGCATCAGACCATTTTGGAAAACGTGGAGTTGGCGCTTACGCTCACGGGCGTGGGGCATGCCGAGCGCCGCCAGCGTGCGCGCGAGGCGTTGGAGAAAGTCGGCCTGGGCGAGCACGTTAACAAGCGCCCGAGCCAGCTATCGGGCGGACAGATGCAGCGCGTGGCCATCGCCCGCGCCCTGATCAACGATCCCGAGATCGTGCTGGCAGACGAGCCGACCGGCGCTTTGGATTCAACGACATCCGTACAGGTCATGGATCTGCTCAAGGACGTGGCGCGCGACCGCCTGGTTATCATGGTCACGCACAATCCCGAGCTGGCGTACCAATATGCCACGCGCATTGTCAACCTGGCGGACGGCAAGATCACCGACGATTCCGATCCCTTCGATGTCGCTGACGCCACGCGCCGCGAGGCCAAGCCTACGCGCAAAACCTCGATGAGCTTTGTGACGGCGCTGGGGCTTTCTGCCCGCAACCTTATGACCAAGAAGGGCCGTACGGCCATGACGGCCTTTGCGGGGTCGATTGGCATTATCGGCATCGCGGCGATTCTTGCGCTGTCCAACGGCGTAAACGGCTACATCAAAAAGGTCGAGGAGGATACGCTCTCGAGCTACCCGCTTACCATTTCCAAGCAGGATTACGACCTGTCGTCCATGATGGGCGGACAGGGGGCTGCGGATGATGGCTCGCCTGAAAACGTGGATTCGTCCGACGACGGTACCGACGGCAAGGCTCAGGGAACCGATAAGATTCCCGTGGTCACGGCCGTAAAGGATATGTTTGCGAGCGTTAAGTCCAACGACATGACGAGCTTTAAGGCATGGCTTGACGACGGCGGCGATGGTATCGACAAAGAGGTCAACGCCATCCAGTACGGCTACGGCGTGACGCCAGTTGTCTATCGTTCGAGTAAGGGCGGCGAGAAGCCCGTCCGGCTGGTGCCCAACGCTATGACCGAGGCCATGAGCGGAGGCGCAAGTTCGGCGGCAACGGTGAGCATGGAATCCATGGGAACCTCGGTCTTTAACGAGATGATCGACGACCAGAGTTTGCTCGACAGCCAGTACGATGTCGTCGCTGGTCACTGGCCCACGTCCGCCAACGAAGCCGTGATGGTGCTTTCGAGCCGCGGTACGGTGGGCGACTACACGCTCTACAGCATCGGCGCGCTGGATATCAATGAGCTCAACGACTTGGTCAACAGCGCCATGACGGCAGACGGTGGGGTCGAAACGCCCGAGACCGGCGCCGACTTTACCTACGACGATGCGCTGTCCACGACGTTTAAGGTGTTGTCGCCGGCCGATGCCTATCGCAAAAACGAAGAGACCGGCATGTGGACTGACATGTCTGGCGACGCCGACTTTATGACGGCCAAGGTTGCCGACGGTATTGACGTGCACATTGTGGGCGTGGTGCGACCTAACGAGACCGCCAACGCGAGCGCGTTGTCTCCGGGCATTGCCTATACGCATGCTCTGACTCGCCAGCTTATGGAACGTGCTGCCGATTCGCAGATTGTGCAGGAGCAACTCGCCCACCCCGAGACGGATGTCTTTACGGGCAAGTCTTTCGATGAGCTGCAAGGCGAGGCCAAACAGGGCGTGGATCTGGGCAGCATGTTCAGTGTGGACGAGGCGGCGCTGAAGAGCGCGTTCTCGTTCGATGCCTCCGCGCTCTCGGATGTTGCCGGCGGCATTGATCTAACGGGCATCGATCTGTCGGGTCTGGACATTGACCTTTCGGGCGTTGGGAAGGACATCGACTTCAGCGACATCATGGCCAAAGCGCCAGCCCCAGATTTCTCGGGTATCTTTGACGGTCTGGAACTCACGCCCGAGCAAATGCAGCAGGTGGGAACACTAGCCAACCAGCTGTTTGAGGGCTTTTTGCGGTCTGATCAGTTTAAGGCGCTGACGCCCGATGATCTTAAGGACGCGTCAAAGCTTACCACCGCGTTCTCGACGTATCTTGAGAGTGATACGGCGGCCCAGCAAATCCTGGCCCAGCTGAAGGCCCTCGGCGGCGATGCCCTGGCCGAGCGCCTGCAGCAGGCGATGACCGACTATGTGCAAAAGCAGCTGGCTCCGTATCTGCAGCAGGCTATGGATCAGGTGATGAAGGCGATCAGCGAGCAGATTGCGACGACCGTATCGTCCCAGCTTAAGGCGGGCGCGGCGGGGCTCATGGACCAGATGGCGACGCAGATGTCTTCGAGTTTTGCCAGCCTGGCGAGCGCCATGCACGTGGATGCGAGCGCCTTTGCCAATGCCGTTCACTTCAACATGGACGCCGAGGACCTGAGTTCGCTCATGATGAGCTATGCCAAGGCGTCGAAGCTCACCTACGACAACAATCTGACCACACTGGGCTATGCGGACGAGGCCGACCCCATCTCGGTCAAGATTTTCCCGCGCGACTTTGAGGCCAAAGAGCGCGTGCTCGATCACATCGACGCGTACAACAAGCAGGTCAAAGCCGCCGGCCACGATGAGCAGGCAATCTCGTACACCGACTACATGGGTATCATCATGGGGTCGGTGACCGACATCGTGAACACCATCAGCTTGGTGCTCATCGCATTCGTGAGTATCAGCCTGGTGGTGAGCTCCATCATGATCGGCATCATCACCTACATCAGCGTGCTGGAACGCAAAAAGGAGATTGGCATCCTGCGCGCGATCGGCGCGTCAAAGCGCAACGTGGCAAACGTGTTCAACGCCGAGACCTTTATCGAAGGCCTCATCGCCGGCGTCTTTGCCATTGTTGTCGTGGTGCTCGTGAGTTTTCCGGTCAATGCCTGGGCGCTTGCGGCCAAACAGGTCCCCAACCTGATGAGCCTGCCCGTGCAGGATGCGCTGGTACTTATTGCGATTTCGGTACTGCTGACGGTTGTCGCTGGCCTGCTGCCGGCCCGCAGTGCATCCAAAAAAGATCCCGTGGAAGCCCTACGCTCCGAATAATGTGACAAAGGGGCAGTCCCTTTGTCACATTGAGACCTTTGCGAAATTAGAGCGTAAGCCTTTAGTTCTTCTTTGCAGAGAGCATGAGCCTAATTTCCGGATGGGTGTATTCGTCGAACTCTTCCTTGGGCTCGGTGTCAAAGGCGTAGTACGACTTGATGGATTCGTCCTCCGTCTTGATGCTGATCTCCTCGTATAAGGATCCGGCCAAAAATGCCTGCTTAAACTCATCCGACAGGCTACATGGCGCGAGGAGGTCAGGCGTGGCAACGGAAATGTCCAACCCGTTGAGCGGGGCGCAGAGCGTCGCGATATCCTGCTCGGCGCGGGCGAGGTTGTCTGCAAGGCTTGCCTCGGGGTCGATCTGATTGGTGTAAGCGACGTCCGTGAGCGTGCCGTCTACATCAAAAGAAAGGTAGACATAGGCTGCTTGAGCGCCAAGGTCATTATCGCGCAGATAGCCGATAATGCGGTAGCCGTAGTCGTGATACGACTCGTATGGGTCGTCTGCTGCGACGCGTTCGCACACGGGCTCCAAGGCATCTTGCGCGATGGCGAGCTGCTCGGCGGCTGCAGCCTTTCTTGCCTGAAGCTCGTTATTTCCCTGGACAAACTGCGGGATGTAGACTCCAAGCAGCACAATGGCGGGCAACACTGCGAGAGCTATGATCTGCTTCTTGACGTTTGGAATCGTCACGCCGTATGCGTTTGCCATGGCCTCGGCATTGCTCGAGGTCTCGGCCAGCACGTCTGCCGCCGTGGCGACTGCCCCTACGGCGCTGGCAACCTCGGCGGCACCGCCCAGGTTGCGCGCGAGATCGTTATCGCTGTTCTTGAGCAGGCGGCCGGCAGCTTGCGTGGCAAGCACGCCGGCGACCTCCGCGGAATGGTCCTTGTTGGTCTGGGCCACCGCAAGCCTGCTCTGCAGTTCCTTCCACTGTTTGCCCTGCATTCCAAAGCGCGGCGCAAGAGCGCAATAGCAAAAGATGGCGAGTTCGATTACGGTGAGTGCGATGGCGGTATATATGCCCGCGGGTTGGAATTCCTTTTGGTGGAACGCGATATCGTTGATCATTTGGAGTGGCAACATCAACAGGCATGCTACGAACGACATGACGAGTGCGGTCGCTGCGATTTTGGGGTATGTGCAGTACCGCTGGATGCGTTTCTTTTCTTGCTCGGTGAGCTGCTGCATGGGGCCTCGACTCTTATCGTTTTTCGGGGGCGATGTGCACACGCTCTTGAGTATAGATGAGTGGAGGACGTCTGTTGTTCATACATAGCGGTCAACAGCGTGCTGCTGGTGATCGTTTGATCGCGAACGTCGTCTTTTGGAGCATGAAGCCGCTGCCGATGCCCACAAACAGCAAATCGAAGGTGAATGGTTTCCCGAGAAGTGAACGACCTAATTTGGACCCCTGAAGCACCCACGTTTTTCGACGCTAAAACCGCAGGATTTGAGTGATATAACCGCAGGAATTGGCCTTCCAAAAGTGTCGATGCATCGAGGGTCCGATTTCACTCGTTCACTTCGCGGAAAACCATTCACCTTCGTTGCATGAGGCGCCGGATAGAAGGGTGATTATCGTCAAGCTGCTGCCTCTGCCTTGTGAATCATCTGGAGCACAAGGCATAATGCATGTAACAAGGGGGCGGTTCCTTTGTCACATCCGTTGATATGAGAGAAGAGTAGATGATTCTTTCGCTTGCCCCTATGGAGGGGATTACCGGGCATGTGTTCCGTCGCGTGCATGCGGAGTGCTTCGGTGCGCTCGATTGTTATTACACGCCGTTCTTGCCGCCGCCACGGGTGGGAAACCGCTTTGGCGGCAAGGCGTTTAAGGAGATCGATCCTGCCAATAACCAGGGGCTCAACGTAGTGCCTCAGCTGATGTCTAAGAACGCGGACGAGTTTGTGTGGGCGGCGCAGGTGCTCGCCGACATGGGCTATCGGGAGGTCAATCTCAACCTGGGTTGCCCTTCGGGAACGGTTGTCGCTAAGGGCAAGGGCTCGGGTTTTTTGCGCCACTTGGACGAGCTCGAAGTGTTCTTGAGCGATGTGTGCGAACGTTCGCCGTTGCCGGTGTCGGTAAAAACCAGGCTGGGGCTGGAGAGCGACGACGAATACGGGCGCGTGCTCGATTTGTATTGCCGCATGCCGTTGGCAGAGCTGATCGTGCACCCGCGCGTGCAAAAGGACCGCTATACGGGATCGCCGCGCAAGGAGTTTTACGGCGAGACGCTGGAGCGCGCGCCGTTTCCGGTTGCCTATAACGGCGACATTTTTGATTTAGAGGACATGGATGCGCTGGTGGAGGCCTATCCCGGCACACGCCATGTGATGCTGGGGCGCGGCCTGCTCGCGAACCCCGCTCTGGCTCGTATGGTCAACGGCGGTCCTGCTGCCACGGATGCTGAGCTGCAGCGTTTCCACGACACGCTGTTTGCGGCCTATGCAGAAGAGATTGGCGGCAACGCGGTCTTTCGCATGAAGGAGTGGTGGTTCTACGCCAAATGCGCCTTCGCTGACCCCGCTACCGTTCATAAACTCGTACGCAAGACTAAAAAGGTCGACGAATACCGCGCCGCCGTCGATCGCGTCTTTCGCGAGCAGCCACTTGCACCCATAGCCCGCTTCCACGGCTAGTTGGTCGTTGGGGACGTTCTTTAACGACTAGTCATTTAAGAACGTCCCCAATGAGTAGCAAAAAGCTGTACATCAGCATCCAAAGATGTCGAAAAATGTCGACTTTGGATGCTGGTGTACATGTTTGGGCCGTATGGGGTGGGGCCTTGGACGGACGGGATGCGCGTACTAGAGCAGGTTCTCTTGCGCCCACGCGATGATGTCGCTCGACTCGTAGAGTGGTTTGCCGTCGATGAACAGACAGGGAACCTGGTGTTTTCCGCCGACGGCGATGAGCGTCTGCTCGGCATCGGGGTCGGTCGAGATATTGCGCTCGGGAATGGTCACGCCGTTATCGGCCAGAAAGCGCTTGACCTTTATGCAATACGGGCAGCCGGTCATAACGTACAGCGCGAGCTCATGATTAGTAGCCATAGGTCTCCAATCGGTTGCGGTTTTGATTGAAATACCCAAAGCCGCCGCGGTCTATGCGCGCGTCAACGACGACTCGATCGCCTGAACCAGAAACGCCGTGGCTCCGGTGCCGCAGGGCTTGTCGTAGTAGTCAACAAAGCGCTGGTCGGCAAGATAGCCGTGGGCGAGGCCCAGGTACGCTTCGTTCTGGGGTTCGCATCCCCAGTTGAGAGCAATCCAACGACGATGCATCACGACGAGCTTGCGGGCCTCGCTTCCATCCGCATCGCCGTCGCCCATGGCAATCGAGAGCTGGCCCAGGACAGCGCGTTCAAGTTCTTTCATGTCGTTCCATGTCTGAGGATCCATGTCCAGTAACGTTTCGTTTGCTGCATCGATGGCCTCGTCGCCATAGCGCGCCCGGGCCTCGGCCCCGTAGCGCTCCTCGTTTTCCTGCACGGTGCGCCAGCGCTCCAGTTGGGGCAGGACGGCGCCCATGAGCGAGACGGCTTCGTCGAGCGACATACCGGTGTTTTGTGCCAGCCGCGGGGCACAATCCTCGATCATTGCCTCCATCGTGGTGTCGTAGGTGTACTCGCCGTGGTCGTAGCACCACTTGCAGTAATGATCGGTCGTGATGCCCGCGGCATCGGTGCCGCAGTCGTCGGGCGTGAGTATCATGCCGCAGCTCTGACAATAGCGCTCGGGCATTTCGAGCAGGTGCGACAGCGGTTCTCCGGTTACGGCGGCAATGAGTTTCATCATGTCGATGCCCGGGGTGACTTCGCCGCGCTCCCAGCGGCTCACGGCCTGGCGCGTAACATAGAGCTTGGCGGCGAGCTGCTCTTGGGTGAGATTGTTATCGCGGCGGATGGCAATGAGCTTTTCTGCAAAGGCCATAACGGCTCCTTTCTTCTGCTTGTTGGGTTAAGCATACGCGGCGGCAGACATCCTTCCAAGCAATCGTTGGTTGCATGCAGATGGCGATGAGGGGGAATCGCCGCCTGCTGCCTACGCGCCTGTGCCGTACAATGACCGGCATGGAACCTATTGCACACATACATACCGACCTGCCGCAGAAGTTCGGCATCCCGCGCAACAGCTTTTTGGCGCCCCACCTAGAGGGCTGCATTGTCTTTGAGCCGGGATTTGCCTCCAACGCGGCGGTTGAAGGATTGGACTCCTTCTCGCATCTGTGGCTGCTCTGGCGCTTCGAAAACGGCACGCCCGGTGGCACGGCGGAAGACATCGCCATCGATGCCAAGGCGCAAGACGGGTCCGGCACCAACGCCAAGTGGTCGAAGACCGTGCGTCCGCCGCGCTTGGGCGGTGCCGAGCGCGTGGGCGTCTTTGCCACGCGCAGCCCGTTTCGGCCCAATCCCATCGGTCTTACCTGCGTCAAGCTCAGCCGCGTTGAACTTACCGGCGACGGTCCCATCATCCACGTGCTCGGGGCCGACCTGCGCGACGGCACGCCCATTTACGATATCAAGCCCTACATTCCGTTTGCGGATTGCCACCAGGATGCGACGGGCGGCTGGATCGAGGATGCCCCGTGGCAAGAGCTCGACGTTGACTTTCCGCAGCATCTGCAAGACAAAGTCCCGTCCACTAAGCTAGCGGGCCTCATCGAAGTCCTACGCCAGGACCCGCGCCGCGCGGGCAGCAAGCACGAGCCCGATCGCGTCTATCACCTGGCTTACGCCGGGCTCGACATATCCTTTACGGTTGACGGAACCAGACTGACGGTAACCGCCATCAGCGACGCGCAGGGCTAGCCGGTCATTCGTCTGCATCCGTCAAATTCAATAGCAAAACCCGTGCCAAAACCGCCCGCGCTGGTGGACAATAACGCCTATCAAAACAATCAACCTTGCACGGGAGCGCAGCATGAAATACGACTTCACCTCGATTATTGACCGCCACGATATGGATGCCATCGCCGTTGACTCCTGGGGCGAGATCCCCGGTACGGCTCCGAACGCACCCGACGAGGGCTTCGACCGCATTCCCATGTGGGTGGCCGACATGAATTTTGCCACGGTGCCCACGGTCCAGGAGCACATCATTCAGCGCGCCCAGCATCCCATGTTTGGCTACTTTAACCCGCGCCCCGAGTACTTTGACCGCATCATCGAATGGCAGAGTCGCCGCAATGGCGTCGAGGGCCTGCGCCCTGAACATATCGGCTACGAAAACGGCGTGCTGGGCGGTGTCGTGTCGACGCTGCGTGCGTATGTTCAGCCGGGCGATGCGGTGCTGGTCCACAGTCCCACCTACATCGGCTTTACCAAGTCCCTCGAAGCCGCGGGCTATCGCATTGTTCACAGCCCGCTTAAACTCGACGACCAGGGCGTGTGGCGCATGGACTTTGAGGACATGGAGTGCAAACTCGCCCAAAACCACATTCATGCCGCGGTGTTCTGCTCTCCGCATAATCCCTGCGGCCGCGTGTGGGAGCGCGACGAGATCGAGCGCGCCATGAACATCTATCGCCAGCACGATTGCGTGGTGATCTCGGACGAGATTTGGTCCGATATCATCCTGCCGGGTCACAAACATATCCCGACGCAGTCGGTGAGCGAGGATGCCCGCATGCGCACGGTTGCCCTCTACGCGCCCAGCAAGACCTTCAACCTGGCGGGCCTGGTCGGCAGCTACCACATCATCTACAACGAGACGCTGCGCGACCGCGTGTGCGCCGTGTCCGACAAGACTCACTACAACGAGATGAACGTCCTCTCCATGCATGCGCTTATCGGTGCCTACCAGCCGCAGGGCTACGAGTGGGTGGACGAGCTCAACCAGGTGCTTGCCGGTAATATCGAGTACTTCTGCGATTACGTGGACGAGCATTTTGAGGGCGTGTTCTATTCACGTCCGCAGGGCACCTACATGGTGTTTCTGGACTGCACCGAGTGGTGCCGCGAGCATGGCCGCGATATTCAGTGGCTGCTCGACGAGGGGGCGCGCGTGGGCGTGGGATATCAGGACGGCCGTCCGTTCCACGGGCCCTGCCACATTCGCGTGAATCTGGCGCTGCCGCTTTCACGCGTAAGGGAAGCGTGCGACCGCCTGGACCGCTACGTTTTTAATGCATAGCTAACGACCTCGCGAACGGGGCCTTCTGACTGGATTTGCCGGAAGGCCCCGTATGGTAAGGAGACGGTAAACGGATAGCGACAACGGCATCGGCATGAGCGAAGAGTTTCAGCGCGGGCGTTGCGAAAACTATAGCGAAGCGGCGCCGTGCTGCCTGATGCGAGCGAGCATGTCTTTGAGCTTGTCAAAGTCGAGCGGCTTGGGCAAGTGCGCGTTCATGCCGGCATCGTGGGCCGCCTGCACGTCCTCGGAAAAGGCATTGGCGGTGAGTGCGATGATGGGGATGTCGGCGGCGTCGGACTTGTCGCTCAGGCGGATTGCGCGGGTCGCTTCGTAGCCGTCCATGCCCGGCATCATGACGTCCATCAGAATGGCGTCAAAGCTGCCGGCGGGTCGCCCAACATAAAGCCTGACCGCTTCGCAGCCGTCGGCGGCGCGTGTCACGATAACTCCTTCGGTTTCGAGCAGGGCCTGGGCAATTTCGGCGTTGAGTTCGTTATCTTCGGCCATAAGGACATTCATGCCAGTAAGCGAGCAGCCGTTTGCTTGCTCGTCCGCACATTTTCTTGCTTGAGGGTTTTTATCGATATCGAGCGGGATTTCAACATCGAACGTACTACCCACACCAAGTTCGCTCGAGATTTCGATGGTGCCACCCATCATATCGATGAGCGATTTGACGATTGCCATGCCGATACCCGTTCCTTGGAACTTGCTGCGGGCATCGTTGCCCTCCTGGGCAAACGGCTCGTAGATGCGCGCTAAAAACTCAGGCGTCATGCCAATGCCGGTATCCGAGACGCTAAAACAAAAGAGCGCGTGCCCATCGTCAATCGGCTTGACGGTTGACCAGAATGTGACGGAACCGCCATGCTTGTTGTATTTGATGCTGTTGTCCAGCAGATTGATAATAATCCGCCGGATGTGGGTGGGGCTGCCAATCAGGTATTGGTTGACGATGTAGGGTTCGCTGGCGTCCAGCATGGTGATGCCGCGATCCGATGCGCGGAGCTTGCACAGGATCAGTGCGTCATCACACAGCTCTTTTAGATTGAACGACTCATGGTCGAGCACTACTTTCTGCTCTTCGATCCTGCCCATCTCGAGAAGATCGTTGATGAGCGAAAGCAGGTGATTGGCGGCAACGCGTGCCTTGGCGCGGCTTTCGCGCGCGACCTGCATATCGCCCTCCTTTAATTCCTCGATCTCGATGAGGCCCAAGATGCCATTAAGCGGCGTGCGGATATCGTGGCTCATGCGCGTAAGGAACGCTGTTTTGGCGGCGTTGGCGGCGAGTGCTTTGGCTTCTTCGGTTTGCGCGCGCTGCAGTGCCCAGAAAAGGATGGCAATGAAGACCAGAAGCAGGCCGATGACAACGGTGGCGATTACGCCGCGGTTGCGGTACATAAAGCGGAACGTGTCGGACTCTTGGGTTGAGTATGACGAGGAGTAGTTGCTGACGGAGAGCGATTCGCCGGCATTGATAATACCCTTGTTGATAATCCCCAATAGTTCGGGGTTACCGCGGCGCATCCAACACGAGAGCTCGGCGGTGTACGGGAGTTCCAACGTCTCGAGCTCATCGATATCGTAGAGGTCGCGAACGGTTTCAAGGCGCGAGCTGGGTACGATGGCGCACGTTGCTTCACCTTTGTTAAGGGCATCGATCACTGCTTCCTTGGAGGGGTAGCTAGTTATGGTCGAAGAGGGGTACAAGGTCTGTAGCTCGCGGTAGCTAACGAACGATGACGTTGTGCAGGCGATTTTCTTAAGGTTTTCGTTTAGATTGCCACCGACATGGAGGGCAACAAGCGGGACCGTTCCGAGCGAGTTGGATTGAATGAAACCGCATTGCTCGGCGAGATAATAGTCACGATAGATTGGCAGAGCGACATCGATCTTTCCCTTCGAGAGGGCCTCTGACATTTTTTTATGGTCGGTAAAGACGGTCGTCTTGACCTTAATTCCAAATTTGTCGCGAAGTGTTGTGAGGAGTGAGGCAAGCGAGCCCTCCATCTCGCCGTCAGCGTTTTGGGCGCAGTAGGGGAGCAGGTCTGTAAGATACCCGACCGTAATGCTGTTGCCGTGTGCCTTGAGCCAAGCGGTCTCAGAGCTGGCGAGCGATGATGATCCGCTGTTTTGGGTGGAGTAATTCGACTTGACCTCATCGTTATAGCGAGGATTGACGCGGTTGATTGCCGTCATGGCGGCGTTGATGTCATTCATCAGATCGGGCCGGCTTTTGGGGACGGCAAAGTAGTAGTCGCTGGAGCCAACGTAAAACATGGGCGAGGCGTCGGGGGACGAAATGGTGTCGTTCATGATGATGGCGTCGACTTCGTCGTTTGAGAGTGCGTCAAAAAGGGCGTTGCCGCTATCGATTTCTTTAAACGTGCAGGTGATGCCTTCGTCGGCAAGCCATTGCTTGCCAACGGTGGTTTGCATGACGCCGGGGTTACAACCAATGGCGAGACCTTCGAGTGCCTTGGGGTCGCCCTTAGAGAGGTCGTCGCGATCGGGCTTGGCGTAGATGTAGTAGCGTTCGGTGCCTTCGGGGTTTGAAGAATAGAGCAGCTTCTGTGCGCGCTCTGCAGAGTATGAGATGTTGGACATCAGGTCGATCTCGCCGGCCTCGAGCATGCCCATGAGCTCGGTAAAGGTGCCGCTGACGTATTCGTATTTCCATCCCTTGGTGTAATACGAGAGGGTTTGCAGGTAGTCATAGCCCCAACCCGAGAGGCGTTCCCCGGGGGTGCCGTCCTGGAAACCCTGGTTGCTTACGAGCCAACCGACGCGAACCGTTTTGACCTGCTGGTCGGAGTCGGCGGCAAAGGCCGGGGCGGGCATGACGGTGCTCAGTATGGCGAGTGCGGCAAGCGCGACGGCTAGGGTGCGATATATAACTGAACGAAGGACAGTGGCAGCTCTCACATGCAATCCTAACGAATCGAGACATTACCGCATAAGGATACCAGCTCAGCCTGCCCAGTCGGCAGCTGCACCGCTAAACGCTCCCGCCCGGCAGTTGGGGGACAGTCCCTTTCTGCCGGCACAAAAGGAACGTCCCTAACTGTCGGTTGTGGGACAATACCGAGCGAACGTGATTGGTTGTCCGTGGAAAGGGTCGCGATGAAAAAGCTCAGGACGCTTGCCGACGTGTTGCGCCAGGCGGGCTTTGTGCGCATTACGGAGCTGTTCCTCGTTTTCTACCTGCTGTGCTCGACGGCCGTCTGGCTGTCCGAGCCCACGACCCTCACGTTTGGCGATGGCCTGTGGTTTAGCTTTGAGACGGTTTCGACCATCGGCTTTGGTGACATTCCGGCCGAAACACCGGTTGCCCGCGCCATTACCGTCGTCTTGAGCGTTATCAGCATCTTCTACATCGCCATGCTCACGGGCGTGGCGGTGAACTACTGCAATACGCTTATCAAGATGCGCCAAAAGGACACCATGGCGCGCTTTATGGATGATCTGGAGCATTTGGAAGAGCTCGATCGCGACGAGCTTGCCGATCTTTCGCGTCGCGTGCGCGAGTATCGTCGACGCCAGCGCTAGAACGGGCGCCGTGCGTCACGATGAGGGGGACTGAATATGAACATCACCGTGTACCTGGGTGCCAACACTGGCAATGACCCGGCGTTTCTGCCCGCGGTGCAGGAGCTGGGCAACTGGATTGGCGCCAATGGACACGCGCTGGTATACGGCGGGTCCAAATCGGGCCTGATGGGTGCGCTCGCCGATAGCGTGCTCGATGCTGACGGACACGTGACGGGTGTGGAGCCGAGCTTTTTTATCGAGGCCGAGTTTCAACATGACGGTATCGACGACCTCATCGTGACGAGCGATATGGCGGAGCGCAAGGCCAAGATGATTGAGCTCGGCGATGCGTTCATCGCCTTTCCCGGTGGGACGGGCACGCTCGAGGAGATTGCCGAGGTCATGTCCGCGGTGTCGTTGGGGCACCTGAGTGCTCCGTGCATCCTGTATAACCTGGACGGTTACTACAACGACCTCAAGGCGCTGCTCGGGCACATGATCGATAGGGGTTTATCGAGCCCGCAGCGCCAGCAAGGCATTTACTTTGCCGACGATTTGCGCGAGATTGCCTCGATTATCAACGGATAAGTCTTGAGCCTGTCCCACTATGGCTCCCAATGGTGCCGTTTGCGGCGCAGACGGTTAGCTCGTTCGGGCAACGCTCGCTCTACAATAAAACATAACTATGTCGACTTTGACCGCGGGAGGACCCGATGGATAACCTTGCCAAACCCACAAACCGCGCGCTGTTTTTAGTTAGCGTTGCCGTGACCGGTGCTTTCGCAGGTGCCGCGGTCTGGCTGTTCTTTTTTGCGATGGAGCACGGTATCGACTATCTGTGGACCGAGATTCCGCACGCGCTGGGCGTCGCTTCGCCCGAGCTTGCCAGCGGCCCGTTTGGCTTTTTGCCGTACCCGTTTTTTGTCTGCTTGCTGGGCGGTCTGTTAATTGGTCTGTACGAGAAGATGACAGGCACCAAGACCGATGACCTCAACCAGGTGATGGCTAAGGTTAAGCAAGACGGGCGCTACCCGTACGACAACCTGGGCAAGCTTTCGCTCGCGGCATTGCTGCCGCTGCTGTTTGGCGGAAGTATTGGACCGGAGGCCGGCCTGACCGGCGTTATCGCGGGTCTGTGCAGCTGGGTTGGCGACCGTATGCGTCGCTTTGGCGCCGAATTTAGGGAGCTTACGCTGCTGGGTACCCAGGCCGCGTTGACGGCGCTCTTTACCGCGCCCGTCTTTGGCTTTGTGGCACCGCTTGCCGGTAGCGCCGACGGCGACGAGGGCTCTGCGTCCGACGAGATCACCATCAGGCTGCCCAAGGCGCAAAAGACCGTGGTTTACGGCATCGCGATTGCCGGCGGCCTGGGCACCTACCTGCTGCTCGGCCAGCTCATGGGCGGCGGCATGGGCATGCCCAGGTTCGAGTCCGCCGAGGTGGGCAACCTGGAGCTTACCTGGCTCATTCCGCTGGCGTTGGTTGGCACCGTTTGCGGCTGGCTGTACTTTGTCTCTGAGCACACGAGCGAAGCGTTTGCCCATGCAATAGGGGAGCGTCCTGTCGTCAAGGCCATGCTAGCCGGTCTGGCGCTCGCCATCTGCGGCACGGTCCTGCCCTACACCATGTTTGCCGGCGAGACTCAGGCCGACGTGCTCATGGAAACCTACCTGACCATTCCCGCTGGTGTGCTTATCGCGACCGGTCTTGTTAAGGCCATGCTGACGCCCGCCCTCATCAACCTTGGTTGGCGTGGCGGCCACTTCTTCCCGGTTATCTTCTCGGGCGTAAGCCTGGGCTATGGCCTTGCCATCCTCACCGGCGCAGATCCGGTCTTTTGCGTCGCCGTCTGCACGGCATCGACGATGGGTGCGGTCATGCGTCAGCCGGTCATGGTCGTGGGCCTGCTGCTTATGTGTTTTCCACTCAAGGGTATCGTCTGCATGATCATCGCGGCCGTCATCGCCGCCGGCATTCCACTGCCCAAGCCGCTGCGCAAGTAGCGCGGTTTTTCACGAGTCAATTCCAGGGGTACGAGATGATCCTGTACTTTAGCGCGACAGGGAACAGCGAGCATGTGGCGCGTCGCATTGCAGCGGCGACAAGCGACAAAGTTATGTCGATTGAGCGCTTTGATGCCGAGATCCTTCACCTCGCTGTGATGGAAGGCCCCTGTCGGTTGGGGTTTGTCGCCCCGGTATACGTCTGGGGCTTGCCGGCGCCAATGATCGAGTTTTTGAAGACTGTCGACCTATCGGTTGCTGCCGGCACAAAGGGCGGCGAGCGCCCCTATACGTTCTATGTCTCGACATATGGTTCGACGACCGGGCAATCGGCCAAGTTCGCCCGCGATCTGCTACACGAGCGTGGGCTCGAGTTAGATGCGGCGATGAGCGTCAAGATGCCCGATACCTGGACGCCTGTTTTCGACCTGTCTGACCCTCAAAAGGTTGAGGGTATCAATAGAGCTGCCGAGGCGCAGATTGATGCCGTGATCGAGGCGGTGCGGGCACGCCGCACGGGCAACATGATGCGCCATCGCGTGCCTCTGTTTGCATCGTGCGCGTATCACGCAATTGGGCTGCCGCGCATGCAACAGACGAGCAAGTTTGCCGTCGATGCCGATCGCTGCATCGGCTGCGGCCTGTGTGCCAAGCGCTGCCCCATGGCGGCGATTGAGATGCGCGACGGCCTTCCCGTCTGGACAAAGCCGGAGTGCGCAGCCTGCCTTCGTTGCCTGCACTGTTGTCCCAAATTTGCCATCTCGCACGGTAAGCGCACGGCATCCCACGGTCAGTACAGGCATCCCAAGCCAGGTGTGAGGATGTAGCGGCTGCTGGCCGCGCTACTTCCAAACTGCGAGCGCGGCGGTGCCCAGTACGATGAGGGCGAGACCGATGGCGCTGCGTCGTGAGAGTTTTTCGTTGAATGCCAGGCGCGCAAATAGTACTGATACGACAATCGATAGTTTGTCGATCTGCACCACGACGCTCACCTGGCCTGTGGCGATGGCGTAGTAATAGAGCAGCCACGATGCTCCGGTCGCGATGCCCGATGTTGCGAGAAATGTGAGTTCGCGCCGGTCAGCGTGCGCGACCTGATCCAGTTTTCCCTTGGCTGCCACGATTGCCCATGCCATAACCAGTACCACACAGGTACGGATTGCCGTGGCCAGGTTGGACTCGACGCCTTCGATGCCAACCTTGGCAAGGATGGACGTGAGCGCTGCGAACACGGCGGCGCCGAGGGCGTAAGCGAGCCAGGTCCGGTCTTGCTGCCGCTCGGGTCCGGCAGACTGCTTCTTCTCGATCATTAAAAACGTGCCGAGGGTGATGACAGCAGTTCCCACGAGCTTAACCGCAAGGTTGCTCGTCTCGCCAAAAAGCACGATGGCGATCAGTGCAGCGAGTACGGTGCTCATCTTGTCGACCGGTACGACCTTATTGACGTCTCCGATGCCCAACGCCTTAAAGTAACAGATCCACGAAGCACCGGTAGCGAGTCCCGAGAGGACGAGAAAGAGCCAAGATCTGGGTTCGATGCTGCCGATGGTTCCAATGGATCCAGAAATGCCCGCCATTGCCCAAGCGAAAACGAGCACCACGCAGGTGCGAATGGCCGTCGCGACATCGGAGTCGGTCTGCTTGATGCCGCATTTGGCCAGGACAGATGTGATGCCGGCAAAGAAAGCCGACACAAATGCTGCTGCGACCCACGACACGGGTGAAATGCCTCCCCAAAGAACAACCGCGCCAGATTTACGGCGCTCGTCCGATGATACCGTCCCGCCATGAAGCTTTGATATCGCTGTGGTGAGACAGGGGCCATAGTTCGAGAGGGCATTTGGTTAAGGCTCGAATCGAAGGTGAATGGTTTTCCGCGAAGTGAACGAGTAAATCTGGACCCCTGGAACATGCACACTTTTTTCGAACAAAACTGCAGGATTCTTAGACAAAAACCGCAGGAATTGAGTCCTTAAAAATGTCGATGCTACAGGGCACTGTTTTTACTCGTTCACTTCTCGGAAAAGTATTCACCTTCGATATGCTGACGGTGTCTTTTTGGTTGCCAAGAACTAGACGGCCTGCTGTGAGGGGCGGTGGTGACGCTATGCCGCCTTGTTTCATTGAAAAAATAAGCGGGGTACCACCTAAGCTTTTTTAGCTGTCGATTACAGATCGCGTACTCGATAAACCTTGGTGCTGACAGCGCAGCTGATTGCACATAGTGCGAGCGCCAGTACTGCAATTCCTGCACACAGACAGCCAAGGACGGCGGGATCGGGATTCGCTCCGGCAATCGACATGAGCCAGTTGCTGATGGGGTTGGAGGAGCTCAGCGTGGCCATGGCAAGGCATCCGAGCATGGCAAACAGGCCAACGGATAGGCGCAGCGCCTCCATGTGTCCAAATCGAAAGAACAGTGGCTGCGCCAAAAACACCATCATGAGGGAGATGAGCATCGATGCTGCCGAGGCGATTGCGATTTCAAAGACCGTCTGTCCTGTCGAAGGAATGCCCGCGCTGTTGAAGAGCGGGATGGCGACGACACTCAAAAGCGTAGCTGCACATGCCATGACGGCGGAGAAGACAATAACGCTCAGGTAGCGTGCGCAGATGATGTCTTTGCGCGAGAAGGGCAGCGTTGCCCGGTAGCGCTCCCAACCGTTTTGATTGTCGAAACCGGCCAGTGAGTTCATGACTATGATAGGCGACATGGCGCTGACCGCGCAGGCGCCGGCGCTCATGCCGGAATGCCATCCGACGCGTTGGCAAGGGTTAGCACGACGAAGATGAACAGGCCGACGCCCGCGATGCTCGGGATGAGCGTGCGAACGATGGCGAGCTCGGACATAAAGGCGCGTTTCATTTCGAAGCCCCTTTCAGCATGAGGCGCAGATAGTCATCAATGGTTGCCCGATCGCAGGGAATCTCGGGGAAGGCCTCGAGTGTTTCGCGACGGTTGGGCACGAGCACGTCTACGCTATAGGCGTGGTGGACGGCACGGGCGCCTTCGACGCAAGCCATAAGCTCGGCGGCCTGTGCTTGGGTGCAGTGGGCGATGCCGGCGCGGTCGGTAATGTCCTCGCGCGGCAGGTCAAAAATAATCGAGCCATTATCGATGCAGATGACGCGATCAGCGGTGCGATCGAGGTCGGACGTAATGTGGCTCGAGAGTAACACGCTGTGCTGGCCGTCGGCGACAAAGGCAAGCAGCTCGTCGAGCAGTTCCTCGCGTGCCATGGGATCGAGGCCCGCGGTGGCTTCGTCCAAAACGAGCAGCTTGGCATTGTGGCTGAGTGCACAGGCAAGCTGCAGCTTCATGCCCATGCCACGGGAGAGGTCCTTGACCTTTGTCTTGGGATCGAGGCCAAATCGGTTGATGAGGTCGGCGAAGGTGCCATGGCTCCAGGCGGGGTACGCCGGGCTTACGAGTGCCTCAACTTCGGTCACCTTGAGTGTGGAAGGGAAAGGGCACGTGTCCAGGACAAGACCGACGCGGGAGCGTAGATGGCGTTGCGACCCATCGGGCGCGTCGGTGCCACAGCGCTGCCCAAACAGGTACACCTCGCCGGCATCGAGTTTGATAAGCCCGAGCGCGGCTCGAATCGTCGTAGTTTTGCCGGCACCGTTGGCACCAACAAAGCCGACGATCTGGCCGGGTTCCACGGCAAGCGTGACGCCGCGCAGCGAAAAGCGGTCGCTTACAGTGCGTGAGATGCCTTTGAGTTCTAGCAAGTTTTGCATGGTATAGCCTTTCTTGCAGATGGCTACTGCATGGTTTCGGGGGCTACGAGATCGAGCATCTCGTGCAGCTTGTCGCGCGTGACGCCCAGGGTTTCGGCTTGGCTTGCCGCTTTCGCAAGCAGCTCTTCGATATGGCAGAGCTGGTTTTCACGCAAGAGCTCCTGGTTGCCCTCGGCGACAAAACAGCCCTTGCCCTGCACGGTGCAGATAAACCCGAGCTGCTCCAGGTCGGCGTAGACGCGCTTGGTGGTGATGACGCTCACGCCAAGATCGCTCGCGAGCGCACGGATGCTGGGGAGTTTGGCTCCCGCAGCGAGCGTGCCCGAAAGGATCTGAGCTTTGACCTGCGAGGATATCTGTTCGTAGATGGGCTTGTCGCTCGAATTGGATAGGATGATGTCCACAGCGGCTCCTTAGCTGTTGGGCTACACGTGTATATAACCGGTAAGCACAGTATATATACACTATGCACAGTTCTGCAAGAGGCAAATGCGGATTGGGCCGGCTGCCCAAGCCCCAACTGATGAATTTGTCCTGATAGGCGTCCTAGAGCGAGGTTTCGCGGCTACAATAATGCGGTTACAACGACGTAATGCACTCAATGCAAGAAAGGATCCGCATGGCAAGCCTGTCGGATGAAATCTCGTCGCGCCGCACATTCGCGATCATCAGCCACCCGGACGCCGGTAAGACCACGCTTACCGAGAAGCTGCTGCTCTATACCGGCAGCATCCAGACTGCCGGCTCGGTCAAGGGCAAGAGTTCGGCCAAGCATGCCGTCTCGGACTGGATGGACATCGAGAAGGAGCGCGGTATCTCCGTTACCTCCTCGGTGCTGCAGTTCACCTATAACGGCGCCTGCGTCAATATCCTCGATACCCCCGGCCACCAGGACTTCTCGGAGGATACCTACCGTACCCTTATGGCCGCCGACGCCGCGGTCATGGTCATCGATGGCGCCAAGGGCGTCGAGGCCCAGACCAAAAAGCTCTTTAAGGTCTGCACGCTGCGCCATATTCCCATCTTCACCTTTGTGAACAAGCTCGACCACGAGGCTCGCGATCCGTTTGAGCTCATGGAAGAGATCGAGAACGTCCTGGGCATCAACACCTATCCCATGAACTGGCCGATCGGCAGCGGCCGCAACTTCCGCGGCGTGTTCGATCGTCAGACCCGTCGCGTTATCGCCTTTGAGGGCGACGGTCACGCCAACGCCACCAAGAAGGTCGCCGAGGTCGAGGCCGAGCTGGGCGACCCCGCCATGGACGAGCTCATCGGCGAGGAGAACCATAAGAACCTGATGGACGATATCGAGCTGCTCGATGGTGCCGGCGACGAGCTCGATTTGGATGCCGTGGCCTGCGGCAAGCTGAGCCCGGCGTTCTTTGGCTCGGCGCTTACCAACTTTGGCGTGGAGCCTTTCCTGAAGGAGTTCCTGCGTCTGGCCCCGACGCCGCGCGCCTATACCGATACGCTCACCAGCGAACCGGTCGATCCCTGCCGCGACGACTTTAGCGGCTTTGTGTTTAAGATCCAGGCCAACATGGACAAGAACCACCGCGACCGCATCGCCTTTGTGCGCATTTGCTCGGGCAAGTTCGAGCGCGGCATGGACGCCTTCCACGTGCAGGGCAACCGCAAGCTCAAGCTTGCCACGGGCACGTCGATGATGGCCGACGACCGCGCCATCGTGGACGAGGCGTACGCGGGCGATATCGTGGGCCTGTTCGATCCGGGTATCTTTAGCATCGGCGACACTGTGTGCTCCGGCAAGCGCCACGTGCAGTATCCGCAGATCCCGACGTTTGCCCCCGAGATGTTCGCTCGCATTACGCAGGTCGACACGCTCAAGCGCAAGCAGTTCGTCAAGGGCATGGAGGAGCTTGCCCAAGAGGGCGCCATCCAGATCTTCCGCGAGCTGGGTGCCGGCATGGAGAGCGTCATCGTGGGCGTGGTCGGCGTGCTGCAGTTTGAGGTACTCGAGCGCCGCCTCAAGGCCGAGTACCGTGTTGAGGTTCGTCGCCAGCCACTGCCCTATACGGACATCCGCTGGATCCAGAACGACCCCGACACCATCGATATCCCGGGCCTTTCGCTCACGCGCGACACCCTGCGCGTCGAGGACATGCGCGGCGGTAAGCTGCTGCTGTTCACGAGCCCGTGGAACGTGGACTGGGCAACCGACCACAACCCCGACCTTATCCTGTCGGAGTTTGGCAACGTGGCCTTTTAACGCATTGGCGCGGTGGTCCTGTGGGGCTGTCGCGCCGTTTGTTTGCCTTATGCCGCGCGAGCGGCTATCATACCCACCGTCGTCTCAAGACCGGGGCGTCCGAGCAGTTCGGGTCCGATATCCTGCTCGTTAAACCTAAAACCAAAGGAGTACATAATGATCAAGAAGGTCATGGAGGACTACAAGGTCCTGCTGCGGAGCATTCCCGCGGCAACGGTTTCGCTGTTTTTCGTGAGCGTCATCATGATGAACCTGCTGGCCAACAAAGAGCTTATCAGCCTGCCGTATCTGGCACTCGATTGCGGCTTTGTGGTGAGCTGGGTTTCGTTTTTGTGCCAGGACATGATCTGCAAGCGCTTTGGCGCCAAGGCATCCATCAAAATCTCTATCCTCGCGCTGCTGGTCAACCTGGCCGTGAGCCTGTGCTTTTGGGCATGCTCGCTCACGCCCGGTATGTGGGGCGCCTACTACGACACCGGCATGATCGAGGTCAACACCGCCCTTAACGCCACCATTGGCGGCACCTGGTACGTGGTGCTGGGCTCTTCGCTGGCAATGCTCGTTTCTGCCGTGGTTAACTCCACGCTCAACCAGTCGCTCGGCCGCATGCTCAAAAAGAATAACTTTGCGAGCTTCGCCTTCCGCTCCTATGTGTCCACGGGTGTTGGCCAGTTTATCGACAACTTGGTCTTTGCCATTGTGGTGAGCCACACGTTCTTTGGTTGGACCTGGGTGCAGGTCCTTATGTGCTCGCTGACCGGCGCTGTTGCCGAGCTGCTGTGCGAGGTTTTCCTGAGCCCCGTGGGCTACAAGGTCGTGCGCGGCTGGGAGCGCGAGAATGTGGGCTCCGAGTACCTCGAGCGCCACGCAACCGCCTAAGGAGCAAGTATGCGGGTTTTGATCACGGGCGCTTCGGGCGGTATCGGAGCCGCATGCGTGCAGCGCTTTTTGGACGAGGGCCACGAGGTCGTGGGCTTTGATCTGCTGCCGGCGGTGATCGAACACGAGCGCTACCGCCATCTGATCGTTGATGTTCGCGAGCCGGACACGTTTCCAGACGATCTTGAACCCCAGGTGATCGTGAACGTTGCCGGTACGCAGGATTCGGCTGACGACATCGCCGCCAACCTGTATGGCACCATCAACGTGACCGAGCGCTACGCCTTTGCGGGGGAGGGGCTTGCCGCCAAGCCGGCGCCGGCTATCAAATCCGTGGTCAATGTGGGGTCGGCGAGCGGGCATACGGGATCGGAGTTTCCTGCCTATGCTGCCAGCAAGGGCGGCGTTATCGCCTACACCAAGAACCTTGCAAACCGCCTGGCACCGCAGGCCATTGCCAACAGTGTGGACCCGGGCGGCGTTATCACGCCGCTCAACCGTTGCGTGATGGAAGACGAACACCTGTGGAACCAGATTATGGAGCTCACGCCGCTTAAGCGCTGGGCCACCGCCCAAGAGATCGCCGAGTGGATCTACTTTGTGGGCGTGACCAACCGGTTTATGACCGGGCAGAGTCTGCTAATCGATGGCGGCGAGGCCGGCCGCACACAATTTATTTGGCCCGAATAGGAAATGCGCCCGATGGAAAGCCGTCGGGCGCATTTTTGATGTATCGACTTTTAGCCGAGGCAAGTCCAGTTGACGGGGGTCGAGCCGTGCTGTTCGAGTAGCTGATTGGCTGCCGAGAAGGGACGCGACCCCATAAAGGCGGGGAGTTCTGCTGTGGCACGGTTGGCCGAAAGCGGCGAGGGGTGCGTAGAGGCCAGGCAGAACTTGCCGGTTGCCTTGCCCGCGCCGGTTGCGGCGAGCTTGCCTTCAACCATCTGCTGGGCAAAGCGACCCCATGCCAAAAAGACGACCGACTGGGGCAGCTGGCAGCAGCGTTCGATAACGTAGTCGGTGAGCGTGCTCCAGCCCAGTTTGGCGTGCGAGTTGGCGGCATGCTCGCGCACGGTGAGCGTAGTGTTGAGGAGCAGGACGCCCTGCTGTGCCCATGGTGTCAAGTCTCCCGTGGCGGGGATGGGGCAACCCAGATCGGCTTTGAGTTCCTTATAGATGTTGCGCAGGCTCGGCGGCAACTTGGTTTGCGTTGCGGGGACCGAAAACGACAGCCCCATGGCCTGGTTGGGTCCGTGATAGGGGTCTTGACCTAAGATGACAACCTTGACCTGGTCGGCCGGCGTGTAGGCGAGGGCATTGAGGATGTCGTCTTGTGCCGGGTAGATGGTCTGTTCGGCACGCAAGAGGGCGATGCGCTCGAGCAGCTGGTTCGTAGTGTCACGTACCGGCTGCGGCGCATCGCCCAACCAAGTTGCTATGTTGCGGTCGCGGGTCGCGGTGTCCATGGGGCTCCTTTATGGCAGATGCTCTGTTGGCATCTATTGTAAAGGCGCACCGGTTGCCTTTATGCCACGGCTGTATGAAGAGCGGGGTCTACGAGACGTGCTCGGGCGCTCCTGCCATGCGAGCCTGTTCATGTGCGCGGAGGCGCGGAAGCTCGACGGTTGCCACCATGACGCCGGTGAGGATGAGGGCGGCGCCAAAGAAGGCGATGGGGCTCAGGACCTCGCCGACCAGGAAGAACGAGAAGACGGCGGAGCAGACTGGCTCGAGCGAGAAGGCGAAGCCGGTGGTCTCGGCGGGCACGTGGGGCTGCACGAGCGTCTGGGTGATAAAACCGTAGGCAGAGCAGATGAGCGCGAGGGCAACGACGACCACGATCTCGCTGGGCGTACTGGGAAGTGTGAAACCGCCAAAGACGCATGCGGCAATGCCCGAGAACAGGCCGCCAAAGCCCAACTGCCAAACGCCCAGGGACAGCGGGTCGACATCTTCGACAAAGCGCTTGGCTACGATAATGTGGCCGGCATAGATAAAAGCGGAGAGCAGCATGATGAGCGCGCCCGGATTCAGGCTGGTGAAGTCGGTGCCCGAGAGCAGCAACATGCCGCAGGTGACGATGGCGGTGCCGATGAGCACTTTGCGCTCGGGGGCGCGGCGCAGCAGGGCGGCGTTGGCAAACGGCACGATCACGACCGTCAGGCTCTGCAAAAAGCCGGCAGTGGAGGCAGAGGTGAGGCTGGAGCCCAGGCACATGCAGGTGAGCTCGGTTGCCATGATGGCGCCGATGATGGCGGCGCGAACCATAAGGTCGCGGTTGATGCGGAACGCGCGCTTGTGGAAGAGCAGCAGGCAGACCACAAAGGCGATGATGCAGCGTAGCGCGACGATGCTCGTGGCGTTCATGCTGTCCATGCCGATCTTCATGAGAGGGTACGAAAAGCCCCATGCGACGGGAACGGAAAATGAGAGCGCGATTGCTTTTTTGCGATCCATGGGACTCCTTTTGTTACAGAACGGTTTCGTACAAAGGATTCTGCTCCCAGATGTGGATGTAGTAAAGCGAATGTATCTTCAGTATGATTAAGAAATACTAATGTTGGCAGAAAAAGCCCTGGCAAAACGTTTTACGGCTGCATTGATGTGGAGGTGCGATGGCATCGCGGTATCAGATTGTTTGTATGGTGGTCGATCGCGGCAGTCTTAAGGGCGCGGCGGACGAGCTGGGCTATACGCAAAGTGCGGTGAGCCAGGCCGTCAAGGCACTCGAGCGCGAGCTGGGTACCACGCTTATCGAGCGCGGTAAGCAGGGCGTTTCGCTTACGCGCGACGGTAAACAATATCTGCCGTATCTGCGCCAGATTGTGACTGCCGAGGCTGAGCTCGAGGGCAAGCGCCAGGAGTTGCTGGGGCTTTCGTCGACCGATATTCGCATCGCGACGTTTACCAACGTGAGTCGAACCGTGTTACCGCGTGTGATCCGCGACTTTGGGGCGCTGCACCCGGGCGTACGCTTTACCCTTAAGCAGGGCGACTACACGCGCAACGCCCAATGGGTGCACGATGGCGTGGTCGATTTTTGCTTTACGGCACGCGGGTTTACCGCTGGCCTCGAGAAGCGCGTGGTCTATCACGACGAGTTGGTGGCACTGTTGCCTGTCGCGCATCCGCTGGCGGCAAAGGAAAAGGTGACACTCGCCGACCTGGCTTCCGAGCCGTTTGTGCTTCTGGATGAGGGCGAACAGAGCCTGGTGCTCGATGCATTCGCGGCGCATGGCCTGTCGCCGCACGTGACGAGCGAGGTCACCGACGACTACACCATCATGGCGATGGTGGAGGAGGGCCTAGGCGTGAGCATGCTCTACCGTCGTACTGTGGAGGGCATGCGAGCCGATATTCGTGTGCGGCCCATCGTGCATGCCCCCTCGCGCGACGTGGTGGCGGCTTGGCGCAGCTGGGACACCATGCCTATCGCCACGAGGCGCTTTATCGACTATATGAGCTCGCATATTGTCAATTAATGACTGGCGTGGCGTTGGGTGCGGTGTTTAGCGGGCTGTCGCTTTGGCTTGGGTGGCGCGATAGGTGCGTGCCGGGTGGCAGAGTAGCACCGCCACGACCATAAAGAACGCCGTGGTGCCCAGGCTGATGGGGTAGACCATCATGATGTTCGCAAAGGTGCGGAAGTGCGGGAACACGCAGAACACCCAATAGAAGCGGATGCCGCAGACGCAGATCATGGTGATGAGGGCGGGCGTGAGCGAGATACCAAAGCCGCGCAGGTAGCCGGACATGTTTTCGTAGAACATGCTAAAGGCGTACGCCGGGAAGATCGAGCACACGCGGATATAGCCGATCGAGACGATGTTGGGATCACTGTTGAACAGCGACAAGATCTCACGCCCCAGGCCGACAATAACGATAATTGTGGTGAGCGCGACGATACCGCCTTCGACCAGGCAGACCTTGAGCGTTTTGGTGCAGCGGTCGATCTGGCGGGCACCGTGGTTTTGTCCCACAAAGGTGGTGCAAGCCTGGCTAAAGCTGTTGAGCAGGTTATAGCACACGTACTCCAAGCTCATAGCGGCGCTCGATGCCGCCATGACCTCGGTGCCCAGGCTGTTGATGGCGGACTGGATGATGATGTTGGCGACGGCAAAGACGGCGCTTTGGATGCCGGCGGGCAGGCCGATCTTGACGATGCGCTTGAGGGCGACGGGGTCGATAGCCAAGTCACGCGGGGTGACGCGGACGACAGAGTCGGTCTTGAGCAGGCGGATAAAGAGCGTAGCGGCGCTGACGGTGTAGGCGATGGCGGTGGCGATGGCGACGCCCGCGACGCCCCAGTGAAGTACGGGGACAAAGATGAGGTCCAGGCCAATGTTGAGGACGGTGGACACGGCAAGCGCCTGCAGCGGCATGCGGGTGATGCCGACGGAGCGGAAGATCGCGGCCTCAAAGTTGTAGAGCAAAATCGAGGGCATGCTCAGCAAAAAGACGCGTAGATAGAGTGAGGCGAGCGGCATGGTCTCGGCGGGAACGTTGAGCGCGGCGAGCATGGGCTCGGCAAAGATCTCGCCCAGAGCGATGACGACAAAGCCCACGAGTGCCATTAAAATCGAGGTATGGACGGCGCGTTTGACCATGTTCTGATCGTTGCGGCCGATAGCGTTGGCGATGACCACGTTGGAGCCAAGCGACATGCCAATAAACAGGTTGAGCATAAGACTGGTAAGCGGAACATTGGAGCCGACCGCCGCCATGGCGAGGGTTCCCTGGTCGCCCGAGAAGTTACCGATAATGACCGTGGCGATGAGGTTCGACAGCTGCTCCAAGATGCTCGTGGCGGCCACGGGGAAGGCGAACAGGGGAATATTGCGCCACAGACACTATGACCCAATCCGAGGGCACGGAAACGACAGGAGCCCCCGCTCGTGACCGCGGGTCGGGGCTGCGACAATGTTGTTGAAGTGCCAGAGGCGCAGCCGCGCCGCAACGAGGTTGGGAGGCTCCCGTGCCTAGATATTCTACCGCCTTCGGAATGGACGTACACCTCAGGTCCACCACCGTCTGCGCGCTCGACGCGGAGACGGGCGAGGCCGTGGCGAGGAGGTTCCGCGGCAACCCGTGGGGCGAGGTCGCGGAGTGGATGTCGGGCTTCCCCGGCCCGTCGCTCGCCGCCTACGAGAGCGGCTACCTCGGCTTCGCGCCGCAGAGGGAGCTGTCGGCCCTCGGCGTCGACTGCGTCGTCGCGGCCGTCTCCAAGGTCCCGAGGTCGGCGGCAGACCTCTCGTCCAAGAACGACCGCAACGACGCGGCCAGGATGGCCAAGGCGATACTGTCGCACGACGTCACCCCGGTATGGGTGCCGTCCCCCGAGATCGAGGGGCTCAGGGACCTCGCCGCCGCCCACGACGCCGCGACCGCCAGGCTCGCGGCGGCGAAGCAGCGGCTCCTGGCGTTCCTGGCCCGCCGCGGCTACGTCTACGGAGGCACGACGCCGGCCGGAAACCCCCGGAGGTACTGGACGTACGGCTTCCTCAGGTGGCTCGACAAGGTCCGGCCCGCCGACGACGGCGGCATCCGGGCGCTTGCGGCGCTGAGGAGCGAGGTCGAGGCGGCCGCCGAGACGCGCGACGACCTCCTCGCC
>URDZ01000002.1:0-43149 GCA_900546725.1 uncultured Collinsella sp.
AGAAGCCCTCGCCGCACGAAGTGCGCAGCGAGGGCTTCTTGCATGTCCGAGGACGTGCCTAAAAGTAAACTAATGGCGGGCCCAGACGACTACAGGGCTATCGATTACCCCGTGTTCTGCAATCCTGCCGAGACGCCGGTCACAGTCGAAAGAATCAGGCTCATGTACTCGGCCTTCTTCTCCTCGGCCATCTCGTCCTGGTTCATACGCACCTCGCGAAGGGCGCGGACCTGGGCGATGGACAGGGCGTCGACGTAGGGGTTACGTACACGGACGGCGCAGCCGAGCACGCGACGGCGCTGCAGCGGCCACTCGTCACCGACGATGGCAAGGACCCACTTACGCGTGAGCTGCATCTCGGTAAAGACCTTCTCGGACAGATCCTGGCGGTCGCCCAGGTGCAGATACATCTTGGCGATGCGCTGGTCGGTCTTGGCGATCGACATCTCGATGTTGTCGATAAAGGTGCGGAAGAACGGCCACTCCTGGTAGGCAGCCTTGAGCTGGTCAAGATCGCCAAGCTGCTCGCAGGCGGTGCCCAGACCGTACCAAGCGGCCAGGTTAATGCGCGCCTGGCTCCAGCTGAAGATCCACGGAATGGTACGCAGGTCGTCGAGTGACTTCGCACCCAGACCGCGCTTGGCCGGACGCGAGCCGATCGGCAGCAGACCGACCTCGGTCAGCGGCGTCACGGTCGAGAACCACGGTGTAAAGTCCTCGGTGTTCAGCAGGTCCAGATAGCGCTCGTGGCTTGCGGTGTTGAGCTTCTCGGCCATATCCCAGAACTTCTGCGTGGTCTCGGTGTTGGTCTTCTCGACACTCGGGGCCGACTGCAAAAGCGTTGCGGCGGCAACGGACTCAACATGGCGCTGAGCCAGCGTGCGGTTGCCGTAACGGGCAAAGATGACCTCGCCCTGTTCGGTGAGCTTAAAGAAGCAGTTGACCGAACCCTTGGGCTGCGCCAGCACGGCCTTGTTGGCAGGGCCGCCGCCACGGCCCACGGCACCGCCGCGACCGTGCATGAGCACCAGGTCGATATCGTTCTTCTCTGCCCACTTGGCAATGCGCTCCTGCGCGGAGTGCAGCGCGAGCATGGCCGTGGTAGGACCGGCATCCTTGGAGGAGTCGGAATAGCCCAGCATAACCTCCATCCGGCGGTTGGTCTGGGCAAGGCGCTTTTGCACCACGGGCAGCGTAAGCATCTGGTCGAGCACGTCGACGCAGCCCTCGAGGTCCTCGAGCTGCTCAAACAGCGGGATCACGTCGAGCTCGGGGACATCCTCCTCGTGTGCAAAGGACAGGTGGGCGAGCTCAAAGACGTCGGCCACATGCTGGGCGCTCTTGGTGAACGAGATGATGTAGCGGTGCGCCATCTTTTTGCCGTAGCGCTTTTGGATGGAGCCGATAGCGCGGAAGGTATCGATGACCTCGCGCGTCATGGGCTGCAGGTCGCCATGGATACCGTTCTCGTGGATATCCTTAAGGGCGCGGGCATGCACCACGGAGTGCTGACGGAACTCCATCTCGACCATATGGAAGCCGAAGGACTCGACCTGCCAGATGATGGTTTGGACCGGGCCGTAGGCAGCACGGACGGCACCGCAGGCGGCCAGCGAACGCTGGACGACGCGCAGGTCATCCAGGAACTCGTCGGCGCTGTGGTACATGGTGTCGGTGATACGACGGACGGTGGCATTCAGGCGGTCGGCCATGACGAGCATGACGGCGCGATGCGGCTCGTGCTCGGAGATCAGCTCGGCGCGGGCCGTGTAACGAGGGCTCATCTCGACCTGATGGTTCCACAGGTTAATGAGCTCGGCCGACGGCTTGCTGTAGGTAGCCTCGAGCGTGAGGTTGCGGCCGATGTGGCGGCACTTGTCCTCGAGCTTGAGCACCATGTGCGTAAAGTACTTGGCGGCGACCTCACGGCTCACCTTGGCGGTGACGTTGGGGTTACCGTCGCGGTCGGAACCGATCCAGCTGCCGGGATGGAAGAACGCCGGGCACAGCGGCGGCACAGTACCGGCCTTGTCGCCCAGCACCCAATCGTCAAAACGACGATAGATAACGGGGATAACGTCGAACAGCGTGTTATCGAAGATGTCGATGATGGTATCGGCTTCCTCGACCGGCGTGGGCTTCTTGAGCGCGATGGGACTCGTACGCACCAGGGCGTCGATCTCCTGCAGCATATGGCGCTCGTTCTCCACCAGGTCGGAGCCGCCCAGACGCGGACGCTCCTCCAGCAGGTTGGAGATACGGCGGATCTTGCCCTCGACGGCCTTACGACGGGCCTCGGTGGGATGTGCGGTAAAGACAGGGTGGAACTCGAGCTTGTCGAGCAGCTCGTTGGCACCCTCGACACCCAGCTCATTCACCAGCTGGTGATAGGCAACGGTAAGCTCGTTGGCAGGATCGACCTCGGTATCGGTCGACGCACCGGCCTCGCGCTCGCGCAGCTGCGCCACACGGTAGTTCTCCTCCGACAGGTTTGCCAGATGGAAAAAGCTCGTAAAGGCGCGAACGATGACCTGCTGCTTATCGAGCGGCAGGCTGTCGATCAAATCGACGACCTCACGAAATGCCACGGCAGTGGGCTCGTCGGCGGTGGGCACGCCCTGCTCGTCGACGGCTTCGTCGGCAGCGCAGGTACCGGGGTTGCCGGCATTGACCACAATCTCGGCTGTCAAAATCTTGTCGAACAGGTCCGCGATCTCGGGATCATACTCGCTAAGCACACGGCGCTCCAGGCGCAAGAACAGCGCCAGATTGTCGCGCAGCTCCTCGGGGATCTCGATCTCGGCGAGACGCTCCCTGGACTCGGCATTCGAGCCGATTCGGTTAACGAGGCGGTTGACCACGGCAGCGACGCGCGCCGCGGCTTCGGGTACAGACTGGTTGCTTAGGTTCTCAGCCACGTTTCCTCCCATTCCTCCTTCTATGCACGTAACATGCGGTATTCATTATAGGCGCTTGAGAAATACTTTCGACACTGATTGCGCTTTACCACACAAAAGTATTTTCTGCATTGCAAAGGTTTTTGCCCTAAATGGTCGTATTTCTCGGTGGGCGGCATACGTAAACGGGGGCATTCCGCATAAAAGCGAAACACCCCCGTAACAATCGCTCTCCATGAGCAGGGCACGTTAGCAGGCCCGAAGCTCAAAAAGATGCGCTACAGGCGCTCGCGAACCGCCTCGACGACGTTGTCCAAATCGGCGAGCACCTCGTCATGGCTCTGCATGTCGCGCACTTTGACCTTGCCGGCGGCAAGCTCGTCGCCACCCAGGACCAAGATGAGCTTGGCGCCTACCTTATCGGCTTGCTTAAACTGGGCCTTGAGCGAACGACCCTGATAGTCGGCCTCGGTCACGATACCTGCGGCGCGAAGCTCCTGCGTAATGGCAAAGACGTTCTGACGCAGCTCCTTGCCGGCGTTGGCGACATAGACGCACGGGGCCTCATCGGCACCCAAATCGCTGCCAAAGGCCTGCAGGGCCAGCAGGGCGCGCTCAAAACCGACAGCAAAGCCGACGCCCGCCGTGGGCTTGCCACCCTCGAGCTCGACCAGGCCATCGTAGCGGCCGCCGATGGAGCCGACGCCGGCGCCAGGGGCCTCGACCTCAAAGACAGTACGGGTGTAGTAGTCCAGGCCGCGCACCAAGGTGGGATCCTCGACATACTCGATACCGGCGGCATCCAGATAGCGCTTGACCTGCTCGTAGTGCTCGCGGCACTCATCGCACAGGTTGTCACCCATCAGCGGAGCCTCGGCCATGATCTCGCGGCAGTGGTCGTTCTTGCAGTCGAAGGCACGCAGCGGGTTGAGCTCGGCGCGCTCGCGGCACTCATCGCACATCTCGTCGGCGTGATCGAGGATGAACTGCTTAACCTGCTCGCGATAAGCCGGACGGCACTGGGCGTCACCCATCGAGTTGATGAGCAGACGAAGCTTGGAAAGATCGAAGCCCAGGCGCTTGTAGAACTCCATGAGCATGATGATGCACTCGGCGTCTGCCGCCGGATCGGGAGCGCCGAGCCACTCGATGCCCACCTGGTGGAACTGGCGCAGGCGGCCCTTCTGGGGACGCTCGCCGCGGAACATGGCCTCGGCGTAGTAAGCCTTAAACGGCGTGGAGCCCTGGGGCACCAGATTGTTCTCGACGACGGCGCGCACCACGCCGGCCGTGCCCTCGGGGCGAAGTGCCAGGCGCTGCTTGGGCTTGAGTTTGGTGTCGGTGCCCTCGGTAAAGACGCGCTCCAGGTTGGCACCGCTGAACACGCGGAACATTTCCTTGCGCACGACGTCGGTCGACTGGCCGATACCGTGGACAAACACGTCAACCTGCTCGATCGCGGGCGTCTCGATGGGTTTAAAACCAAACGGCTCGAACACGCCGGCCGCAATCTGCTGCATCTTTTGCCAGGCGCGCATCTCGGCGCCGATAAGGTCGCGGGTTCCCTCCGCCTTCTGTGCCTGCATGGGCAAACACCTTTCTTTTGTATCGCGTCATAGGTAGTGGACATTATACGGCACAAAGCAGCAACGCGGCGGCGCGCCTGACCGAACGAGGGTATGGGGACTCGTTCGGCCAGACGCGCCGCCGCGGCAGCCGATCCCTTTTCCTCCGTCCCCTTCGGATCACGTGATCTGTTGGGGACGGAGGAAAAGGGATCATTTCGTAGGCCCGTGGCCGCCTTGGAAACCGAATGATGGTACGAGCATCCATTCGGCTTCCAAGGCGGCCACGGACAGAACGGGGCGAACAGAAAAGAGCAACGGACGTCTACTCCCCCACCACGCTTGCGCGCAGCTTGGCGGCGATGGGCTCCGATGCCAGCAGGAACACGAGCATGACCACGGAGCACGCCAGGCACACGATCCAGGTGCTCGCAAAGGAGCCCGAGACGGCAAAGAGCACGTAGACCTGCCACAGCTCACCGACAAAGCTCATGCCGGCAAGCACCGCCGAGGTAGCGATAACGGTAAGCGAGCCCAATACGCGGCCACTCACCTTATCGGCAACATGGCCGATAACGAGCGAACCCACGACACTCACCACGGTGGAGATGGCATTGGAGACGTTGTACTGCGCAAGGGAAATACCCAGGTCGCTGACGATCAGCGGCTGGAACAGGCTCATGCAATTGACAAAAATCGTGTAACACGTGGCCATGATCACGAAGCCGGAGGCCACCACGAGCCAGCCGGGGAAGAACTTACGCTGCTGGGGCATACTGCTCCTTTTAGACAAACGAATAGCCTGCGCCGGGCGCCGGTAGTGCCCAAGATTGCCTTGAAAGACAAGGGCATAGGCCTTACGGCCATGCCCGCAGGCTTGAAAAGCAAGGTTGGGTGCTACCGGTGGTCGGCGATATAGCCCAAAGCGACGGCGGTATAGGCCGCGGCACCGAGGGGAAGCTCGGCATCGTTAAAACGTGCCTTGGGATGGTGCTGGGCAAAGTGTTCGTCCGTGTCGGTTACGGCCGCGCCCACGGTAAAGTACGCACTCGGAATCTCGCTCGAGATAAGCGCGAAGTCTTCACTCGCCATGGCATGGAAAAGCGACAGGAAAGCCGCCTTGGGCAGCACTGCGCCCACGTAGCCAAGCGACGCCTGGGTCATATCGCTGTCGAGTACAAGCGGCGGAACATCCGAAAGCGTCTCGATGGTCGCCGGCGTACGATATGTTGCGGCAACGCCGTTAACGACCTCGGCGATGCGGGTCTTGAGGTGAGCCATGAGCTCAACATCAAAGCCGCGCAGCGTTCCCTCGAGCACGCAGGTGTCGGGGATGACGTTGGCCGCCAGGCCGCCAGCAAACTTACCGACGGTAAGTGCGACCTCCTTGGCCGCCGGCACTTCGCGAGCGATGAGCTCCTGAAGCGCCAGATGCACATGGACGCCGGCCGTGATGGGGTCGATGCAAATCTCGGGGCTCGAGCCATGGCCGCCCTTGCCCTGAAGCGTGATGCGAAAACCGTACACGCCCGAAAGCGCCGGGCTCCCATAGAGCACCAGGCCGAGCGGCGATTGGCTGTTGACGTGCATGGCAAAGGCAGCCTGGGGGCGCGGGTTCTGCAGCAGGCCGTCGGCGATGGCAGCGCGCGCCCCTTCAAAGGTCTCCTCGCCCGGCTGGAACAGCAACTTCACCGTGGCGTTGGCCTCCACAAGCTCGGCCTCGCGGGCCTTGAGCAAACGGGCCGCACCGAGCAGTGCCGTCGCGTGCATATCGTGACCGCAAGCATGCATGCAGCCATTGGTGGATGCAAAGGGCTCGCCGGATTCCTCGACAACGGGCAGGGCATCCATATCGCCTCGGAGCATGACGACCGTTCCGGCCTGCTCGTCCTTGCACGTGCCATTGCCCTGAGCGGCCGCGGCCGCACCGGCACCGATCAGGCCAACGACGCAGGAACCGTCGACGAGCGTGGTATGGGGGATGTCCATCTCGTCCAGACGTGCCTGGATATAGGCAGACGTCTGCGGAAGATTGTTACCGAGCTCAGGCATCTGGTGTAGATCGTGTCGCCACGCAGCGAGCTCGTCTGCAAAAGCCCGAGCTTCTGCGACAAGACCGTCACCGATAGCGGTCTGCGCCGCTGTGGTAGCCTGAGGCGCTGGTTGCGGTTGAAAATCGGACAGAGCTGATGCCATAGAAGCCCTCCAGTAACGTTTTTGCAGCACGCACTTTGATAGCGTAAAGTGCAAGGTACAACTGTAAGGGCATGACATAAAAATGCCGCCCTGGGAGGGCGGCGCAACAAGTTGTTTACAATTGCGGGTGTGATTTTCGGCGCAAGAAATCGAAATGCGTCTCGCTCAAGATAATCGAAAGAAAGATGAGCGCGAAGCCGGCGAGCAGGCGCGAGGTGAGCGCCTCCCCCATCAGCAGCACCGAGAACAGCACGCCCGAAGGCGACTCCATCGAAAGGAGCAGTGAGCCCGTCGAGGCCGAGACATGCGCCAGGCCGACGTTTTGGATGAGCAGAGCCGCGCATGTGCAACCAACCGAGAGAAACGCCATCGCGCTGATAAAGCTCGGCGTCCACACGGACAGAGGCGCTTGGGTCTCGAATAGCAGCGACGTTGCCAGGCTCAGCACGCCGTTGCCCACAAACATCCAAAACGTGATGACGTTGATGTCCATTTTGCGACCGTACTTGGCAGTCACCGCCATCTGGATGGCGAAAAAGACCGCACCCGCCAGCGTAATGACATCACCGATGTTGAATTCAACGCTATCGAGCGCCACCAAGCCAATGCCCGCCAAGCACAGCAGCGCCGCGCCCAGGTTATAGCGGGTGAGTTTTTCGCCGCTCAGAAAATAGCTCGCGAACGGCACAACGATGCAATACGTGCCCGTCAAAAAAGCATTCTTGCCCGCCGTGGTGTGCGCCAGACCGACTGTCTGCAGGGCGTAGGCGGCCCACATAAGTGCGCCCATGCCAAGTCCGACGATAAGGTTGCGGGCGTTGAGGTGCGCGATGATGCGCTTGTGGAAGATGAAAAACATGACCAACGCCGCAGGCAGAAAGCGCACGTAGAGCAGTTCGAACACCGGAATGGTGTCGAGCGCGTCCTTCATGGTCGTAAAGGAGTAGCCCCAGACGACTGCCACCGAAAGCAGCAGGACTTTCCAGAACAGCGGCGAGCGAGCGCCGGCGCCGCGGGAGGTGCCGCCCGCGCCCAGGTCCTCGCGAGCAACAGGGCTATCGGGCATCATTTCGATATTGTCAGTGGCATGCTGGGCCATAGGGCATCCTCGCGCTCAATCTGGGCGTGGTGTCCGCACGCGCATGGCTGCGTGCCGCCTCATGGTCAAATAAAAGCAGGGCGCACCGGACCCCCGGCACGCCCCGCTACTGTAGCAACAACCGGCGTTGCATCGCAATCCAGCCCACTAAAGTACCGACTTGAATAACCTCGATGTTCCGTCAACGTCAGCGAAAACGGCCCCAAGCGAGCAAGGTGACGTGAAATGAAAGGGCGCTGACCTTCTGGTCGCGCCCTTGAAATTGAACGTCAGATTGCCGCTTGGGGCCGTTTGCAGCGTCGAGCCGTTACGCGGTTTGGTAAAACCGCGTAACTAGATTAATTTGGTTGATTCCAGCTTTTCGATGATCCAGTCGTTGGCTTTGATGACCGGGCGGCGGAAGACGACGCCCAGGGCCAGTGACGGAATCAGATAGCTCGCCAGAATGCCTAGCTCAATCCAATACTCCATATGGTAGGCACCGGCCATGGCGGCATGCATGGCGTTGATGCCGTGGGTGAACGGCAGGAACGGATAGATCGCCTGGAACACGGGGCCGGTCATCTCGATGGGGAACGTGCCGCCCGAACCGCCGACCTGCATGACCAGCAGCACAACGGCGAGCGCCTTGCCGATATCGCCAAACGAAACCGTAAGCGTGTAGACGATATTGGAGAACACGAGACTCGCGACCCAGCCCGCCAGCACAAACTGCAGCGGGTCGTCGCACTGGATGCCAAAGAACAGGATGTCGCCCGCACACACGAGCGTTGCCTGCAGCAGGGCCAGACCGCCAAAGAACAGGTAGCGGCCCAGGTAGATCTCGTGCAGGCGCACGGGGATGAGCTCGTTGATAAGCTCATCGTCAACCGAGACCTTCATCATGGCCGCCAGCACAATCGAGCCCACCCAGAGCGACAGAATCGTGTAGAACGGTGCCATGGCCGAACCGTAGTTGCGAATCGGATAGACCGGCTTGCGATCGAGCGCGACGGGGCCGGAAAGCGACACGGCCAGACCCTCGGGATCATTGCCGATCATCGTCTTGATCGTAGCGAGGTCATCCGACATCAAGGCGCCGTCGAGCTCGTCCTTAAACGCGCTGATCTTGTCCGACGCCTCGCCCAGCTGATCAGAAGCCTTGTTGACCAGCTTTGCAGCCTTGGAGAGGCCCTTTGCCAGCGAACCGGACGCGTCGGTCAGGCCGCCTACGGCGCTATCCAGGTCGCCCGAGATGCCATCAAGCGAGTCCAGAATGCCCGAAACCGTCTTCTTGAGCTCCTTGGCCTTAACCGAGAACGTGGAATCGTAATCGGATTTGGCGCCCGCGATGCCGGCCTTGGCATCGGCGATGGCCTGATCGACCTCGGCACGCGAGTTGTTGACCTCGGCCATGCTATCGGAGAGAGACTTCGCGGTGGCCGCCAGATCCTTGGCGTTGTTGCGATACTCCACAGCAATCCTGCTCAGCGATGTTGCCACTGACTTGAGGCTGTCCTGGAGTTTTTCGTCAGTCACCTGATCGGCAAAGCTGCGGAGCTGGTCGGCCGTGGCGTCGATATCGTCGGCACGCGTGTTGAGCGCCGCCGCGGCATCGTTGAGCTGGGACACTGTAAGATCGACATGTTGATTCGCGGCATCAAATGCCTTAGCAAGCTCGGCGGACACGTTGTCAAACGAGCCCGTGCTTCCGTCAATCGCGGCATTGATGGCGTCGTTGGCGTCCTTCAGCGCTTCCTTGGAATCGCTAATACCGCTCTTGACATGCTCCATCAGCTGCTTCGTTGACTCATCGACCGTGCCCGTCTGCTTGAGCATGCCGCTCGCCGACGTCAGCGAATCGGACGTGGAGCTCAAAATGCCCGCCAGCGACGAAGCATTTGCCTGAACGTCTCGCAGGTCCTCAATCGAATCGCCAAGCGTCGAGGACAGGTTGGCGATAAAGTTGCTGACCTGGTCGGTGCTCATGTAATCGAGCAGGCTGGACACCGTCTTAAGACCGATGCTCGTAATGGTCTCGGTAAAAGTTTCGTTAACCTGGCTCTGAACGGCACTCGAACCCTTCTCGGTCACGATCTGCGCAATGGCGTTGGCCTTCTGGTTCTCGTAAAACTCGATATCGGCGTGTTTCACGTCGGTCGAGAAAAGCGTCATCATGTCGGAGCTAAAGCTCTTGGGGATTACGACGGCCGCATAGTAAGCGCCCGACTTAACGCCCTCGATAGCCTTTTCGCGATTGTTGAGCACAACCCAATCGAAGCTCTCGTTGCCGCGTAGGGTGGCGGTCACGTTTTCGCCCACGTTAACCTCGACGGGGATCAAATCGCTCTCGTAACCCTCATCGGTGTTGACCACGGCGATCTTAAGATTGCCGGTGTTGCCGTACGGATCCCAGCTGCCGGCGATGTTAAACCACGCGTACAGACACGGTACGATAATGAGGCCCATCACGACAACCAAGCCGATCACGGAGCGAGACACGTTTTGGACATCGCGCTTAAACAGATGCAGGATGTTCTTCATTTATGCCTCACCTCCTTTGGAGTGCTTGCCAAGCGCGGTGGTATCTCCATCATTTGTGGCTGTGCTGTCGCTGCCCTGAGATTTATGGTGCGAGCCGATATGCGGCAAGCGGCCCGTGGACTGATCGCCGCCCTTGGCACCACGCTCGCTGGCGTTGAGGCCAAACATGTGGCGGGCGGCAGGAATGGCGGCCGTGTGTTCGCGCATCTCGCGACGCAGGTCCTCATCCGAAAGCGCCGAGATGCGCATCTGGGTATTGAGGCTCGCTCGGATATATTCGATATTGATCAGCCAGCCGCAGATGGCAATAACCGAGATGATCCAAATGACAAGCAGGATGATCTTGCCGTTATTGTCGATATCGAGAACCGTCGACAGGACAAAGAGCAGGACCTGAACGCCCACCACGGCGGCAAAACCGCCCTTGATGTAGTACGGGTAGCGATGTTCAAAGGCGACCGCATGATCGAGCAGTTCGCGACGGTACGAATCGGAATCGAGCATGACGCGCATGGCCGTGCGCAGCGAGTAGCGCTGGCGCGGCAGGTCGTTGGACTCGCAAATCATCATACCGGTCGTGGAGAGCTGTTTATCAAAGAGCAGGTTAAGGTTGAGCAGCAGCGGACGCAGCTGCAGGCCGATAAAGAGCGCCACGATCAAGAACACGCCCAGAATGCACAGGTTAAACAGGTAGTTAAACGAGTACATGCCGCCGACCGTCTCGCGCAGCAGATTGATGCCGTAGGTAAAGGGCAGCAGCGGGTGCAGCCACTGGAAGAAGCCAGGCATCATCTCGATGGGGTACATGCCCGACGAACCCGGGATCTGCACGATAACCAGAATGACGCCGATTGCCTTGCCGATGTGCTTAAACGTAGTGGACAGCGCGTAAATGATGTTGACGTACGTAAACGAGATGGCGATGCCGCCCAGCACGAACAGCAGCGGGTTGACGCACTGTACGCCAATGACCAGATCACCCACCGTAACGATGATGGCCTGCAACGCGCCCAGGATCACCATGAGCAACCAGCGGCCAAAGTAGCCTTGGCGCGCCGTAAAGCTGCCAACACCTTCACGGTCGACCTCGAGCTTGTAGATGGCGATGAGCACATAGCCGCCCACCCAAAGCGCCAGATTGGTGTAGAAGGGAGCGATGCCCGAGCCAAAGCTCTTGACCGGATAGATTGACTTGGACGTCAACTCAACCGGAGACGCCATGAAATCTGCCACGTCATTGACATCGACGCCCATCAGATCGGCCAGCTCGCCCATGGACTCGGAGGTCTGCAGCGCCGCGATGTCATTGGCGGCGGTTGCAAGCTTGTCCTGGACCTTGGCAAGCGAGGAATCGGTCTGGGACAGCGTGGTCTTGGCCTGGCCGAGCGTAGCGCTAAGCTGCGCCAACGTGCCGCGCGCATTTGCAAGTGTAGGTGTCATACCCGAGACGATACCGGTCAGGTCGCCCGAAACGGCAGCAAAAGAGTCGAGCGCGCTCGAGGCCTTCGGCAGCGCGTTTTGGCCCAAGTCCGTCTGGGCTTGGCCAAGGTTGGTCGCACCGGTATGAATTGCGTTATTGATAGCGTCACTGGCACCCGAAACAGCCGCTGCGTCATTCGCCATGGCGCTCGACTGCGCGGACAGACCGTCCTTGATGCTCTGAAGCTTTTCATTCTGCTCTCGAAGCAAATCGATGGTCGATACAATGCGCGCGTCAATTTCCTCGGAACCTGTCGACGTGTCATTGGCGAGAATCTCCAAGTGCCCGATAACGGCCTTATTGTGGTCGATCGTCGCTTGAAGAGACTCGAGCGAGTTGTCGATACGGGTGGTCGTAGATGTGACCGCGCCCGTCAGCTTGCCGATGGCAGCGTTCGCAGAGGCCGACGTCTTGGTAAGCGCAAGGCTGCCTTCCGAGAGCGCCTTGGAGAGCGAGGCGATAGAGTTGCCCGCCGTGGTGCGAGCTTCGCTCAGCAGGTCGTTGCTCTGGGAGATCGCCTGCGTCAGCGACGGTGCCTGGCCTTGCAAGCCGGCAAGTGCCGCATCAGCCGAGGCGATAGCGCCACTCGTCTTATCGATGGCGGCATTCATGTCGCCAATCGAATCGCGCACCTCGCCCAAGGTATCGGATGCCTCGGAGACAGAACTTGCCAACGAATCCTGAGTCTGGGTTGCCTTGTCCTTTAAATCGACTCCGGCATCCTTGGCAATGCTGGCAACGGTCTCGCCCACCGTGGAGACAAATTCCGAGTTGATCTGCTCCTCGATGGTGCTTGCACCGGTGTCGGTAACCTTGGGCGCAATAGCGCTCTTCTTCTCATTGACGTAGTACGTAAGCTTGGGCTGATGGTAGTTACCGTCGAGCATCGAAACCAGGTTATCCGAGAAGTTCTTGGGGATTACGATGGCCGCATAGTACTCACCGCTCTCGACGCCCTCCTTGGCATCGGACGCCGAATCGACGAAGGTCCAGCCCAGTTGATCGTTCTCCTTGAGCTGATCGACAACCTGGTCGCCCGCGTTGAGCTCGCCCACCAAGTCGTTTTGGGTGCCCCGATCGTTGTTGGCGATGGCAATCTTGATACCCTGGGTGTTTCCGTACGGATCCCAGTTGGCCACGATGTTGTACCAGGCATACAGCGAGGGAATAACGCACACGCCAAGGGTAACCACCAAGGCGACGGGGTTCACAAGCAGTCGCTTAATGTCGCGCTTAAATATCGCAAAGGACACCTTTGCATTGGATAGTTTGCTGCCGAGACTCACGCTTGGACCATCCATCCTGTCGTTAAATCGAATCGTACTATCGACAACCATTGTACGTAGACGCTTTAGTGCCTCGCGGCACAATGGTGCTGAGTTTTGCGGGTAGCAATATACTACGAAGATGATTTAACGTACAGTTGTACAGTATCCTAAATTCCCGCAGCTCCCAAAACCACAACCCGCACAAACTAGCAATCCGACTAGTCGTTGGGGACGTTCTTAACCGACTAGTCAAACAAGAACGTCCCCAACGACTAGTCATTTAAGAACGTCCCCAACGACCACCCCAATGACTACTTAGGACCACGAAAGCGTCGTAGGTTGAGCATAAGTCAGCGAAAACGCCCCCAAGCGAGCAAGGTGACGTGAAAGAGGAGGGAAGCGTACTTTGGTACGCGACCGACGATTGAACGTCAGATTGCCGCTTAGGGGCGTTTGCAGCGTCGAGCCGTTACGCGGTTCGTAGAACCGCGTAACTTGCTAACTACATCAAGTTACAAACAGCTGCCGCGAAGGCTACGGGGTCCTCGGGGAGGATGCCCTCGACGAGCAGGGCCTGGTCGTAGAGCAGGCCGGAGTACTGCTTAATCTTGTCGGCGTCGCCCGCCTTCTGGGCAGCGACGAGCTTGGCGAAGACCGGGTGCTTGGCGTTGAGCTCGAGTACGCGCTGGCTCTTGGGCATACCGTCGGGCGTACCCTCGGGACCCTTCTGGAGCACCTTCTCCATCTCGAGCGAAAGCGGGCCCTCGGTGGTAATGCAGGCGGGGGCATCGGTCAGGCGCGCGGAGACGGCAACCTTCTCGACCTTGTCGCCGAGCGCCTCCTTCATGGCGTTAAAGAGGTCCTCGTTCTCCTTGGTGGCGTCCTCGGCCTCCTTCTTCTCGTCATCGGTCGCCAAGTCAAGATCGCCGGTGGCAACGTTCTTAAGCTCCAGGTGACGATCTTCGACCTCAGGCTCGGCACCATCGGCAACTGCCTTCTCGGCAGCCTTGCGAGCAGCGTCATCCTCGTAGACCTTGGGCATATCGGCAGCCACGTACTCACGCATGGCCTGGAAGGTGAACTCATCCACGTCCTGCGTCAGCAGCAGTACATCGTAGCCGCGGTCGAGCACGCCCTTTACCACGGGCATCTTGGCCAAGCGCTCACGCGAGTCGCCGGCGGCGTAGTAGATGGCCTTCTGATCCTCGGGCATGCCCTTGGCATACTCGGCCAGGGTAATCATCTTCTGTTCCTTGGCAGACCAGAACAGCAACAGATCGGCGAGCTCATCGGCCTTCATGCCATAGCTCGAGTAGATGCCGTACTTAAGACCGCGGCCAAAGTTCTCAAAGAACTTCTCGTAGGCCTCGCGGTCGTTGTCACGCATATCCTCAAGGTCGGCGGTAATCTTCTTCTCCACACGCTTGGCAATGGCCTTGAGCTGACGGTTCTGCTGCAGCGTCTCACGCGAAATATTGAGCGTCACGTCGGCAGAGTCCACAACACCGCGCACAAAGTTGTAGTAGTCGGGCAGCAGGTCGTCGCACTTCTCCATAATCAGCACGTTGGAGCTGTAGAGCGCCAGGCCCTTCTCGTAGTCCTTGCTGTACAGATCGAACGGGGCGCGACCCGGCACAAACAGCAGTGCATCGTACTCAAGCGTACCCTCGGCATGGAAGCTGATAGTGCGCGCGGGATCGTCAAAGTCGTGGAACGTGGACTTATAGAACTCGTTGTAATCCTTCTGCTCAACGTCGGAGCTGCGCTTTTTCCAGATCGGCGTCATGGAGTTGATGGTCTCGAGCTCCTGATAGTCCTCGTACTCGGGCTTATAGTCGTCGCCGGCGTCCTCGGGCTTGGGCTTCTGGCGACTCTTGCTCACCATCATCTGGATCGGGTAGCGCACATAGTTGCTGTACTGCTGAATCAGGCTCTTGAGGCCCCACTCGGTCAGGAAGCGATCGTAGGTCTCGGCCTCGCCATCGGCATCGAGCTTCTCGTTCTCGCGCAGCGTCAGGATGACATCGGTACCGTGCTCAGCACGCTCGCCATCCTCGATGGTGTAGCCCTCAAGGCCGTCGGACTCCCAAACGTGGGCGGTATCCTCGCCATAAGCGCGGCTGACGACCTTCACGTGGCTGGCGACCATAAAGGCGGAGTAGAAACCCACGCCAAACTGACCGATGATGTCGACATCGGAACCCTGCTGCTCGGCGTTCTCGGTCTTAAACTCCTCGGAGCCGGAATGGGCGATGGTGCCCAGGTTGCGCTCGAGCTCCTCGGCGGTCATGCCGATACCGTTATCCGAAATAGTGATGGTGCGGGCGTCCTTATCAAAGGAAACACGGATGGCCAAGTCGCCCTGGTCGAGCTTGACACTCGGATCCTGAAGGCTCTTAAAGTTGAGCTTGTCGACGGCATCGCTCGCGTTGGAGATAAGCTCGCGCAGGAAGATTTCCTTATTGGTGTAGATGGAGTTGATCATGAGGTCGAGCAGTTTTTTGCTCTCGGTCTTAAATTGACGCATGTGCAGTCCTTTCGCGCTACCCCTGCCCGCAAAAACGGCCCGGTTGCCCGAGCCGCATCGCAGACCTGCTATGTTCAGACTTAGATTTTATAACCTATTAGCGCGCATATATACATACGGAATCGAAAAACTGTATGTCCGAGCGCTCCAATGCGTCAATTGCCAAGGAGTGTCCCCAACTGCCGGCAGGAAAGGAACGTCCCTATCTGCCATCTACGCGCTTGGCCATCCAGACATGGGGTTGGCCCTCGTCTTCGTAATCTACCGGGGCAATTTGCGTGTAGCCCGCCTTTGCATAAAGCGGCAGCACGTATTCCTGCGCATGCAGCTTAATAAGCTTAGCGCCGGCATCGCGTGCACACGAAGCACTGGTCTCCACGATCGCACTCGCCAGTCCGCGACGACGCATAGCCGGCAGCACGGCGACGCGCCCCATAATGTAGGTCTCCCCCGCCGCAACGTCTTCGTCCATGTCGCATGCCGGCAACACCGGGGCCTCTGCGTCAGCCACGCGCTCAAGCTCTTCGGGAAACACGCGCGAGCAACCGGCAAGCTCGCCGTCTACATAGAGCGTCACATGAATGCAGTTCGGATCCTCGTCGATAGCGTCGAACTCATTCTCGTAGCCCTGCTCGTCCATAAAAACGACGCGGCGCACCAACGCCGCGTCATCAAAGCATCCCGTCTTAAGTTGGATATCCATAGCTGCCCTTTCATTCAACGCGAACGTTAGGGACAGATTTTAGCGAAAATGAGCTCCGCGCACGCTAAACTTCGCGCGAGCCTTCGCCAGGCAGTCGTAATGACCCACGTTATGGGCATCGCTCGCGATGAAGCTGTACAGGTTCTGATCGAACAGGCGCTGTGCCGGCTTTTTTTCGCGACCAAAGCGACCGCCGGCAATAAAGTCCGCCGAAGCCTGCAGCTTGCAGCCCATATCGACCAGGCGCTCCGCCACGCTTACATCCTTTTGAACCGCACGATAGCGCTCAGGATGAGCGATGATCACCTGGTAGCCACGGCACTGCAAATCGTAAATCGTGTTCTCGTACTCTCTAAACGCATACGCATCGGCATGCGTCGAAAGCTCGAGCAGAAACTCGTTGGTCCCATCGAAATGCAAGTGCTCCGCGGCGTCGATACCAAGCTCAACGAGCTTTCGATGGTTGACCTCGAAGCCCATCTGGAGCGGAAAACCGTCAGCGTTATCACGCAGCAGTTCAAAGGCATCCCACATCTTGTCGTAATCAAAATAGGGATCACGGCAGTGAGGAGTGCAAACGATTCTGGTTACACCGGCCCGCTTGGCAGCCTCGAGCATCGCCAAGCTCTCATCGAGATCGGCGGCGCCGTCGTCTACACCCGGCAAGATATGGCAATGAATGTCACGCATAGGTCAGCCTTAATCAACTAAACGTTTGCTCGGTTGGTGAAGATGCCCTTTTTGGAAGTCCCCTGATCGTCGGAGCCCTTCTTCACCTTCTTACCGTCCTTGGTGTAGTAGGAGTAGTAGTACTCGCTGGTCTCGGTCTCACAGTAATTCATGACGGTACCGATGAGCTTGACCTTTTCGGACTTCTTAAGCTGGCCGATAGCGTTGAGCGCCTCCTCGCGCTTGGTGAAGTCCTCGCGCACCACGAACAGCGTGCCGTCGGTCAGGCTGGCAATCTCGGCAGCATCGATGAAGGTGCCGACCGGGGGAGCGTCGAAGATGACGTACTGGAACTTAGCAGACAGTGCCTTTACCAGCTTGGCAAAGCGGTGAGAGACGATGATGTCGGCAGGATTGGGAATATGCGGCTCGGCATCAAGGAAGTAGAAGTTCTTCTGACCCGTCTCGACAATTGCCTGGTCAATGGAGATCTGCTCGGAAAGAACCGCATAGAGTCCGCCGCGCGAACGAACGCCGAGCATATCGGAAAGGGACCTGCAGCGCATATCGGCCTCAACCAGGAGCACGGACTTGCCACTCGTGGCGATTGCCTGAGCAAGGTTAATGGAAACCGTAGACTTGCCCTCGTTGGGAATCGAGGAGGTAACGGTGATGGTGCGAATGGGGTCGTCCACGCTCGCAAAGCGAATGTTGGCCAGAAGGGTCTTGGCGGCATTCTGTACAACGAGCTTATCGGTGTTCTTTGCCTTAGCCATGCCTATTTACCACCTTTCATAGCCGGAATTCGGCCAACAACGGGAATGCCCAGGAGCTCTTCCGCCTCTTCGGCACCGCGGATGCGGGTATTGAGCATGTCTGCCAAAACGACATAGGCGACTGCGATAAAGATACCGGCGAGGAACGCGACGGCAATATACAGCGTGCGCTTGGGGCCGCTGGGGACTTCGGGGGTCTTAGCCTCGTCGATAACGTTGATGCTCTGGGCAGCGCCGACGTTCTGAGCGACCGTACTCACCGAGCTAGCTATGGCCTTTGCGACCTCAGCCGTCTCCTTGGCATCGGTGCCGGTAACCGAAAGCGTAATGACACGCGTGGTGGTCTCGGAGGAAACAGACACCTTGTAGTCATCCAGATCGGTGAGGCCCAGTTCCTTGGCGGCGCCGCTCTTAACGCTATCGCTATCCAGCAGCGTGGCGATATCGTTGGAAAGCATCTGGCTCGCCGAGAGATCGTTGTAGCTCATCTGGCCGCTATCGTCGGTCTTGGCGAGAATGTACATGCTCGTCGTCGCGGTATAGGTGTTGTCCATCGCGGCGAAGGACACGATACCCATGGCGATCGCGCAGACCACCGGAAGGGTGATGACCAGCTTGAGGTGCTTCTTCAGCAGCTGGAACAGTTCGAGAAGGGTCATGCAGCTTGCCTTTCATTTCCCCAGTTCGGATTGACAAAACTGTCCGTATGTTATCGCATCTTTTTACCGAGACCAAACTCTATACATAAGAAACAGGCTCTCCTGTAAAAATGTCGGAAGCAATCGTAAAATTGCACAACAACGCCGCACCCGAAAGTCAAATGCGGCGTCTGCATCAATACCTATGTTGTATCGCTATGCGAATGGCTCGTCCTGCTGTATGGGAAACGTCACCGTAATGGTGGTTCCCACGCCCAACTCGCTCGACAGATCGAGCGTGGCGTGATGATACAGGGCCGCATGCTTGACAATGGCAAGCCCCAGACCGGTTCCGCCGCGCGCCTTGGACCTACTCTTGTCCACGCGATAGAACCGCTCAAATACCTTGCCCTGTTCTTCAGGCGCGATACCGATTCCCGTGTCGGCGACCGCAAGGAACGGATGGCCTTCGTCGTTGGTGCCGCACTGCAGCGTAACCGTACCGCCGGGTCGATTGTAGCGGATGGCGTTGCTTGCCAGATTATAGATGAGCTCGTCAATCAAGCGCGACACGCCCTCGATGACCACAGGCTTGGTCTCATGACTTATCGTCACATTCGCCTGACGGGCGACCTGTTCAAGACGCTGCTCAACCGCATAGACGGCGCGCGAGAGCTCAATAGGCTCCGTGGACCCAATGGGCACCGTCTCGCCCTCAGTTGCACGCTCGGCCTCGTCCAAGTTAGACAGCGTAAGGATGTCGTTGACGAGCGCTGCCAAGCGGCCCGCCTCACGATAGATGCGACCGCCAAAGTTGCGCAGGTCGTCCTCGCCCTCGACCATGCCGTTTGCGATGAGCTCGGCATAGCCCGAAATCGCCGTAAGCGGCGTCTTGAGCTCATGAGTGATATTCGCCGTGAACTCGCGGCGCATACGGTCGTTGTCCGCTAGCACCGCCATTTGGCGCTTGAGCTCCTGGCGCTGCGACTCGATACGCTCAAGCATGGGGACCATCTCGGCATAGGCGTGCTCATAGCTACGGCGTGGGTGGTCCAAATCCACCTCTTGCAAAGGCGCGATGATGGCACGGGACTCGCGGCGCGCCATAAAAAACGAGAGTACCGCACCCGCTGCCGCGATAAGCAGCATCGGCGCCACCATCGACAGCAAAATCGCCGCAACGCCGGGCTGGGCCTGTGCCAAGCGGACAACCTGGCCGTTATCAAGGGCGACGGCGCGATACAGCATAATCTCGTCGAGCGTAGAGCTTGCGCGCTCCGCGGAACCCGAACCATTCTCAAAGGCCTCGATGACCTCGGGGCGATCGCCGTGGTTGGGCAATGTGGAAGGCGACGCCTCGTTGTCGTAGGCAACCGATCCATCCTTGTTAATCAGCGTGATGCGCAAGTCCTCGCGATCGAGGCTACGCAAGAACGGGATGGGCTCCTGCTGCTCGTCGAGGGCGGCAGCAATGAGCTCGGTTTCCTGCGCCAGATTGGCACTCGTGGCATCCGCCAAGGTGTTTTGCACAAAGAACGCACCCAGCACCGTAAACGCCACGATAACCGCCATGGCGCAGACAAAGATCGTCACAAAAACGCGGTGCGACAGCGTATGTTTTCCATGGGGGGCGAAGACCACGGGTTACTCCTCCGATGCGGTGGCCGCGGTGTCGTCACCTTCGGCACCATCACCGGCAGAAGGCTCGGCCAAGCGGTAGCCCACGCCGCGCACGGTCTCGATGGCGCTGGCATGCTCGCCCAGTTTTTGGCGAAGCGTCTGCACGTGCACGTCAACGGTGCGCGAACCGCCGTCGAAGTCCCAGCCCCACACGCTCTGCAGCAACGACTCGCGGGTAAAGACCACGCCGGGCTTACGCATGAGGTACTCGAGCAGGTCGAACTCGCGCAGGGTGAGCTTAAGCGGCTCGCCGGCAACGGTCACCTCGCGATGGCTGGGCGAGAGCACGATGTCGCCCACGCTGAGCACATCGCTCGCCTGCTTGACCATGCCGCCGCGACGCAGCAGTGCGCGGCAGCGGCTGGCGAGCTCCATGAGCGAGAAGGGTTTAGTCAGGTAATCGTCGGCACCGCCATCGAGCGCCATCACCTTGTCGAGCTCGGTGTCCTTGGCGGTAAGCATCATGATGGGCACCGTCGCCGTCAGGCGGTCGGCGCGCAGGCGGCGCATAATCGCCAAACCATCGGTATCGGGCAGCATGATGTCGAGCAGGACAGCATCGGGTACCCGTCGCGCCACGGCGGCCTTAAACTCGCCATCGCACGAAAAGCCCTCGGCCTCGATTCCCTGCTTGCGCAGCGCGTAGACCGTCAGATCCCTGATGTTGTCATCGTCCTCGACGTAATAGATCATGTTGAACCCCTTTGCGGCCGGCATGACCGCATCTTAACCCTAAAGGTACCTTTACTAGATGGTATCAGCCAAAACGTCCCGTCAAATAATCCGCCGTGCGCGGATCGGTCGGATTCTTGAAGAGTTGCGCGGTGGGCGCGTGCTCCACCAGCTCACCCAGCAAAAAGAATGCGACCGAATCGGAGATACGCGCCGCCTGCTGCATATTGTGCGTAACGACCACGAGCGTGCAGGTCTCTTTGAGCTCGCAGGCCAGCTGCTCCACCACCAGCGTCGACACAGGATCGAGTGCCGAGGTCGGCTCGTCCATCAGCAGAATGTCGGGCTGCACGGCAAGTGCGCGGGCGATGCACAGGCGCTGCTGCTGGCCGCCCGAAAGACCCAGACCCGACTCTTTGAGCTTGTCCTTGGCCTCGTCCCACAGGGCGGCGCGTCGCAGGGAGTCTTCGACCAGCTCGTCGAGCACGACGCGATCGCGCACACCCATACCGCGCGGCCCATAGGCGACGTTGTCGTAGATGCTCATGGGAAACGGGTTGGGGCGCTGGAACACCATGCCCACGCGCTGGCGAAGGCGGCAGATGTCGTAGTCGCCCAGGATATCTTGACCATCGAGCGCAATCTTGCCCTCGATTCGGCAGTCCTTGATGCCGTCGTTCATGCGGTTAAAGCAGCGCAGCAACGTGGACTTTCCGCAGCCCGAAGGCCCGATGAACGAGGTAATCTGCTTGTCGCGGATCTTGATATTCACGTCCTTGAGCGCATGGTGGTCGCCATAGAACAGGTCGAGGCCCTCAACATCGATTCGCGTCGGCGAGGCGGCAAGATCCTCTGCCGTGGGGCGAGTCGCATCCCCAACCTCGCGCTCGTGCGCGGCCTCGGCCTGCGCTTTCATGAGTTCTTCAAGCTCCGTGGGCTCCACAGCCGCAGCAGCCGTCATACCGCATACCTCCACATCGATATCAATTCAGCAGTATCGATAGTAGGAATCGCGGCTCATATGCACGTGAGCGCATTGTCAAGTGTTTGTAAGGGCACGCTGGCTATGCGGCGGGCAGCTCGATGGTGAATATCGTGTGTTCGGGCGTCGATTCACATGCAACGGTACCGCCGTGCGCGCATACGATCTCCTTGGCGATGGCAAGCCCCAGTCCAGCGCCGCCGCGATTGGTCGCACGCGCCGCATCCAGGCGATAGAACTTCTCAAAGATCACCTTGAGCTTAGCCGCAGGGATGGGATCGCCCTGATTGATAAAGCGCACGCGCACGCCACCGCCGTCCCGGCGTCTGGCCTCGATCGTGATGGTCGAGCCCTCATAGCTATAGGCAATAGCGTTTTTCATGATGTTGTTGAACACGCGAGCCATTTTGTCGCCATCCACGAGCACCGTCAGGTCCTCGCGAATATCAACTTGGACTTCCTTATGCTGCTCGTTGAGGATGGGATAGAACTCGTCAGTCACCTGAGCCAGCAGCAACCCCAGATCAACATAGCCGCGCGTGAGCACGATATCGTGGAAGTCAAAGCGCGTGATATCGAAGAACTCTTCGATGAGCGTATCGAGCCGGTGCGCCTTGTCGAGCGCCACGCCCGTAAAGTGCGCACGTTGCTCAACCGGCAGCTCGGGAGCCTCTTGCAGCAGCGAAAGATAGCCCACCACACTGGCAAGCGGGGTGCGTAGGTCATGTGCCAAGTACGTGACCAAATCGTCCTTGCGATGCGACTCGTCACGCAGAGCTTGCTGCACCTTGCGCTCACGGTCACGCACGCGGTTAAGGGCGCCCTCGACCTCCAAGAAGTCGCCGTCGATGTTATCCCAGGTGTCGGGGTGATCGATCAGGCGATCTTGAATACGAGCGGCCAGCACACAATCGGCATGCTGCTCGCCCTGTTCGTAGCCCTGGTAGTACAGGGCGCGGCCGCACAAGAACAGCACGCACGCGGCAAGCGCCAGCACAAAGCCAAGCATGTTGAATACAAAGCCGGCATCGAACAGCACCGGCCCTTCGATGCCGCCGAGCGCCATGGCGCCAATCGCCAACGTCATGGCCCACGCGGCGCCGCCAATCACCATGCAGCGGCGCACGATCTCAAATCGATCGATTAGCAAAAAGCCGACAAGCAGCACCGCCAAGATTCCAGCGATGTTGTCGATGCCAATCAGCAGCAGGGTCAGCAAAAAGAGCAGCACCGTTGCAAGCGCGCGGTTGTCGACGACCGACCTCACGTATTCAAAGAGTCGATCGGGCACCTCGAACGCTTGCCTATCGTCTTTTGTCATATCAAGATCCTCACAAGCGAAAAGCGTTATTCGATGATGTAGCCGACGCCCCAGACGTTTTTGATAAAGCGCGGCTTTTGTGCGTCGTCGCCGATCTTTTCGCGCAAGTGGCGAATGTGCACCATCACCGTATTGTTGGAGCCGGGCATAAAGTCCTCGTTCCACACCGCGCGGAACAGGTCCTCCACGGCCACCACGCTGCCGCGATGCTCGACCAGATACAGCAAGATTGAATACTCGGTGGGCGTGAGGCGAACCGGCGAACCGTCCACTGTCACGGAACGAGCATCGCGGTTGATCTCCAGGCCGTCGAGCTGAATGGTCGGCGACTCGGCCACCTGTGCACGGCTACCGTAGCTGGTGTAGCGGCGAAGCTGAGCGTGCACGCGCGCGATGAGCTCCAGCGGACGGAACGGCTTAACCACGTAATCGTCCGCGCCAAGCGAAAGGCCCCCGATCTTGTCTTGCTGGGCATCGCGCGCCGTCAGCATAATCACAGGATAGGTATGGCTGGAACGGATCGTACGTAGCAGCTCAAACCCATCGATATCGGGCAGCATGACATCCAGCAGCGCCAGATCGAACTCCTGCTCCAAGATTGCCTTGGCAGCATCGGCCCCGCTATAGGCAATCTGGACATCAAAGCCCTCTTTTGTAAGGTAGATACCAACCAAGTCGGCGATGGCCTTCTCGTCATCAACTACCAAAATGCGCTCGTTCATGCGTGCTCCTCTCGCGCTCCATTATGCCCGAGGCGACGCACGCCACACACAACAAGCGTGGGTGATTAAGTCGGCCTTAAGCACCCTTGTGCCCGTTCGGGCGCGGATGTGGGCCACGCACGCACGCGATGATCGCCGACGCCGGCAAACGATATACTCTAGTTCCAGAAGAGACCATCCCGTCGAAAGCGAAATCCGTGAAGTCCCTCACCTCTTTTGCAAAGCGCTCAGCCCAGCTTGCCGCCAGCTTTGTCTGCGCTATCGCCCTTGCCGCCGGCGTGCCCACCGTCGCCGGCGCCCAAGTGCTCACGACCGACAATGTTTGCGGCAAAACCGCCGATGCGCGCGGCATCACGGCCGAAAACCTGCCCGATATCGATGCGACCAATGCCCTCGTCATGGGCAAAGACGGTACCGTCTACTATGCCCGCGGCGCCGATGAGCAGGTCAAGATTGCCTCGATCACCAAGGTCATGACCGCAATCCTAACCGTCGAGAATTGCAAGATGGACGAGAAGGTCACGGTGAGCAACGCCGCAGCCACCGTGGGTAATTCGACCGCTGGCTTGCTCGAAGGCGACGAGCTTACCGTGGAGCAGGCACTGCGCGGCCTGATGATTCCCTCGGGCAACGACGCCGCCATCGTTCTCGCCGAATATGTGGGCAAGAAGATCGACCCTAAGACCAAAGACGCCGAGGCCACATTTGTGAAGGCCATGAACGAGCGCGCTAAGAAGCTCGGCTGCACCGGTACGCTTTTTGAAAACCCGCATGGTCTGGACTTTGATGAGTGGGCTGGCAATATGCACTCAACCGCACACGACGTAGCGCTGATGATGCAGGAGGCCATGAAAAACGACACGATCCGCGAGGTCGTAGCGAGCGAGGATTCCTGGATCGAGGTCACGGGCGCCGACGGCACCGACCATTCGCATTCCATGGACACGCATAACTATTTGCTGGGTCAAGATGGCAACATCGGTGGCAAGACTGGCACCACCGACGATGCAGGCTATTGCTTTACGGGTGCCTACAACCGCGATGGCGACGAGATCTACACCGTCGTTTTGAACTCCACCACCACCGACCAGCGCTTTACCGATACCGCAACCCTTGCCAATTGGTACTACGGCCACAAGGTCACGGTCGCGATCGCCAACACGCAGGAAAAGACCGCCAACGGCAACCCGCTTATGGCGCGCATTGGTCAAACCGACTGGACGGATAAGACGATCGACGCCACGCTCGCCGATCCCACAGCGCAAGCGACCGTGTTTTCCCTTGCCGGCGAGGTGACCGAAAAGGTTAGCTACGACGATCTTTCGGGCACGGTGCATGTGGGCGACAAGGTGGGCAGCGTTACGCTCAAGCAGGACGGCACCAAGGTCGCCGTCATGGACCTGGTTGCCGACGAGGAAGGCGCAGGGCCGAATCCCATTGAATGGCTGCTCGTGAAGCTCGATCGCTTGGGCCGCCGCATCGACAACCGGCCACTCACGGCAGAGAGCGAGACCGTAGCCAAGGCTCCTGAGATGTAGGGCGCAAGAATAATAAGTCCACTGAAAGGAGGCGTCCGAAAGGATGCCTCCTTTTTTTTGAGGGTTCGAATCCCCAGCCGCCATTCTTGATAATAAAAAAGGGCCCCAAATGGAACCCTTCTTCAAATTCGTACTGGCGGAGAGCTGGGGATTCGAACCCCAGATGCCCTTTTGGGGCATACTCGCTTAGCAGGCGAGCACCTTCGGCCTCTCGGTCAGCTCTCCGTAACAGCCGTTCTATAGTAACCAAACAGCCAAGGATGGGCAAGAGGAAATTTTCTAATTGTCTAGCATCCTTTCCTCCTTGGAAGCTTCGCCTACCCCAGCGAACGGTTGAGGGAGCCGAGCTCGTCGTTGCCCATGGTGCGCCACATTTGGAAGATGCAACCGCGTGCCAGGAAAAAGAAGCCGTTGTCGACCAGTTGCACAGCGGCATCTGCAAGCTGATTCGTCACGGCGGACACTGGCGGCAGCTCGAGTCCAGCCTTGCGGATGGTCTCGACCGCTTCCTCGAACGTCGGAGGCTCGCTGACGCCCATCTCGTTCATAAGGCCCTGCATTTCTTCCAGCGCGCTGCTGCCCGATTCCTCACCGCGCGGCACCAGACGGTAACAAGCCAGCGCCAGGTCGAGCTGATCACAATTCCAATAGGCAAACGCCAAGCGATAGAACAGGTAGCCGATTGCAGAACGATCGCTGGCAATACGTAGGCCGTGGCGCGCCACCTCGATAATCTCGTCAAAGCGCTCCAGACGCGCAAGCACGTTGATGAGCGCAAAGTGCGATTGCATGGACGAGCGCGCCAGATCGTAAAGATGGCGCACCTCGGGTAGTGCTCGTTCAAAGTCTTCTTGCTCGGCGTAAAAGCTGCAGATCTCGTGCTGGGCAAAGTACAGCGCATCGGGCGCGCGAAGGATTCGCACAGAGCGGTCTTCTTCCAACACCGGTAGCACCATGCGCACCAGCTGGTTATCGCAAAACTGCGTTTGAACCGGACCTGTCGCCAAAAGCTCGGCGACAGTGCACTTAGCCTCCAACTCCTCGACAAGACGGGAAAAGCCTTCAAAAGCACCTGTACGGTCAACTTTTGCCTGCTCACGCAATTCAACAACACGGGCCACGTATGGGTCGTCGTCCTCTTCCATGACCTCCAACTCGTCAGCCGTATCGGCAAGTAGCAGATCGCGCAGCGCCGGCGGCAGCGCGCGATGGTCATCACGCGGACGAGCATGAACCTCCGCAGGCTCAATCGTCTCCGGAGCGGTTGACTCATACGCCTCAAGCACACGCTTGCACGGCATATCGTCCATGTCCATGCTCTCAAGATCCTTGGCGACAGACACGCAATCGGCCAGATAGGCCGCGCGCCCAAAGAAATACGTTGTGACAACGCGCTCGCCCTGCTCACTGTCGGGAGCAGCAATCTGCACATAGCAGCGCGTGATGCAGGTGCCCGCGGCAAAACACGCTGCCGCAAGCGTGAGTGCCACGCGTGCATCGTGCTCCGCGGCCCAGATCGCGCGCGTGTCCTCGTCCAGCTCGCGCCAGGCGTCATCCTGAGCGTCGTATTCACGTTGCGGCATGGCATCAACGACAGACTGCCCAAACCGAACGAGCATAATCCCCTCGGCAACGTTTGCCCGATAGGTATAGTCGAGCCGCGTGACCACGTTGAGCGCCTCAACGATTCGCGCAAAACGGGTGCGCACGTCCCACTCGCCGCCCGGCTGGCACGAAACCGTTCCCGGCTTGGCCCACGGGTTATCACTCGAAGCCGTATCGAGCAGGCGGGGAACATCGTTGGTCGTCTTGGCGATATGCCACGCATCAAAGAGCGCGCAGCCCTCAAGGCTCGGCGAGGATGCCGCAGGGACCAATCCAGCCCCGATGCGCTCAAGGATGCCGGAGAGGCGGTTGAGACGGCACTCGATGGCAAGCAGCATGTCAATCTCGTCCTGGTCCAACAGGCTACGATCAAAATTGAGATAGAAAATCTTTGAGCGATCAATGCGAGCCAGGCTCATCTCGGACTTGGCAGCGATGGTGCGCAGGCGGGGCAAGTCAATTTCGCTCATAAGGGCGGCGGCATAGCGCTCGATACCGCTCGGATTCTCGGCATGGTCAACGCGGTAAAGCAGCGTCTCGATAGCATCGGGGAGCGGTGCCGTGTTAAAGCCCAAAAACACCTCGACCGGCTCGGACAACTTTACGAGCTTGATCTTGTCGACAACGTTTTGCATACCCTCGTCGAGTCCGCCGGCGTCCGCCGTGTTCACAATAGCGCTTTCGGAGTTGGCAAATATCACGTAGCGCAAGAACATCGAGGCCATGAACTCGCCGTAAGGAAGGGCGCGGGTCGAATTCCATGTCTCGTGGTCGGACTGCTCGCGCATGGGGCCTTCGGGAGAGCCGGCAGTTTGCGCACACGCGCGCATTGCACCGTTGGCTTCCCTTACCATAATCTCACCAATACCGGAATCCGACTCGTCAAGGACCAGTTCCATGTCGGGATCGTTGGGCAGCGGAGCCTCGCTGACGGGGCGGTCCACCTTGTACACCTCACCCGAAACGCTTACGTAGCCCAAAAGCGACACATGACTTTTGCCAACGAATTCGACGACATAACAAGATTCATGCTGATCCTCGCCAAAGAGTTTCCAGACCACGCCATATGAGCGTCCCGCAGGCTGCTCGGGCATCGCCGGAAAGCGCTTCTTAGGATCGAGAAACCTGAGCTTGTATGTCGGACGCTCTGCCACGAAATATCACCCTGATCGGTCGTTTGAAGAAGGAGTGGTCGCGAATAAGTCGCGACATCTACTCGGAATCTTACACGAGTCGACAGGAAATCGTCCCTTTGGACGAAAGCACTCAAGCTGGCGTAAAAGAAAAGCCCCCGTTGCCGGGAGCTTTAATCTCAAATGGTGCGGCGTATAGGATTCGAACCTATGACGTTCTGATTCGTAGTCAGACCCTCTATCCAGCTGAGGTAACGCCGCAGCGCAAGACATATAAAACCACTTTAGCTTATTGGAGTCAAGCACAATCTCAAACTTTTTTGTGAAACGCAGTTTTGTCATGCTGCTCCGCACATACCGACGTTCCCCGTACGATCGATTGGCTTTTCGATCACGTCAAACTTAGCATCAAGTTCCCTCAGGAGCGATCTCACCCGCTGGGCACAGTCATAATCGGCAAACGAGATGCTCAGCATGCGCGCGACCTGGTTGGAAGTCCCAACTCCATAGAAGTGCTCCAGCGCCACAAGCCCCTCGTGCGTCACAAAGGTCTCGACCACATGCGGCGACTCCTCAAAGCACCATTGGGTCAACGGGCCCTCGCTCGCCTGCCGAACCACCAGGCCACCCATGCCAGACGGCTCACACGTTACAAGCAGGTACTCCCCGCCCTCGTCGCTCTCAAACAAAACCACCCGATCATCAAACAACTCCATCGCGTCCCCTTTCTCTCGCTCTTATTTAGCAAAAGCATAGCAGGTAGATGGCTGTATACAGAACAGTTGTTCGTATGTTTTCTATTGAGCTGTCCGCACGGCATGGTATGGACCTGCGCACGAAATAGGGCGCCCCCGAAGGAGCGCCCTTGCATATCCCCTATGCAGCCAACTTACGCGACCGGCTCGATCTTCTCGAGACCGCCCATGTAAGGACGCAGGACCTCGGGGATCGTGATGGTGCCGTCGGCGTTCTGGTAGTTCTCCAGAATGGCGGCCATGGTGCGGCCGGCCGGCAGGCCGGAACCGTTGAGAGTGTGCAGGTAGCGCGAACCCTTGAAGTTCTCGGGGTCGCGATACTTGATGTTGGCGCGGCGAGCCTGGAAGTCACCGCAGTTGGAGCAGGAGCTGATCTCCTTGTAGGCGTTGTAGCTCGGCAGCCAGACCTCGACGTCGTAGGTCTGACGGGCAGAGAAGCCCAAGTCGCCGGTGCACAGGCTAATCACGCGATACGGAAGGCCCAGCTGCTGCAGCAGGTACTCGGCCTCGGCGGTCATGCTCTCGAGCTCCTCGTCGGACTCCTCCGGCTTAGCGAACTTGACCATCTCGACCTTGTCGAACTCGTGCTGACGGATGATGCCGCGGGTGTCGCGACCGGCGGAACCGGCCTCCTCGCGGAAGCAGGGGGTGAAGGCGGTGTAGCGGCGCGGCAGGGTGTCGGCGTCGAGGACCTCGCCGGCGTGCAGGTTGGTGAGCACGACCTCGGCGGTGGGGATCAGGAAGTTGTCACCCGAGACGTGGTAGGCGTCGTCCTCGAACTTGGGCAGCTGGCCCGTGCCGAACATGGTCTGACGCTTGACGACGATGGGCGGCCACCACTCCTTAAAACCACGGCTGGTGTGCGTATCGAGGAAGAAGTTGATGAGGGCGCGCTCCAGGCGGGCGCCGGCGCCACCGAGAACGGTAAAGCGGCTGCCGGAGAGCTTGTTGCCACGCTCGAAGTCGAGGATGTCCAGATCGGTGCCCAGATCCCAGTGCGGCTTAAAGTCGAAGTCGAACTCGCGCGGGGTGCCCCAGCGGCGACGCTCGATGTTCTCGTCCTCGTCCTTACCGTACGGGGTGGCATCGCACGGAATGTTGGGCAGGTGAGCCATGAAGCCGTACTGCTCCTGCTCGAGAGCGGTGCGGCGCTCGGCCAGACCGTCAATCTTCTCGTTGACGGCGCGCACGGCCTCCTTGGCGGCCTCGGCCTCGTCCTTCTTGCCCTCCTTCATCAGGGCGCCAATCTTCTTGGACTCGGCGTTACGCGTGGCCTGGAGCTCCTCGACCTCGGTGATGACGGCACGGCGCTCGTCGTCGAGTTCAAAGAACTTCTCGCGATCCCAAGACGTCTGGCGATTTGCCATGGCGGTATCGATGGCATCGGGGTTCTCGCGAACAAACTTGATATCAAGCATTAGATCCTCCGGCGATATACATTCCATTTAGGTTGCAACCTTGTACATGTATGGGCAAGTATATACTTATGAGCGTTTACGACCCAACCCAACTACGCAAGAAGGCACCCAATGGACGCAGTTTTTTCCTTTTTGTTTGGCACCCGCACCGGTTTTGCCATCCTTTTCGCCGGCGGCATCCTACTGTTTGCGATTCTTGCCTTTGTAATGGAGAAGCGCACCCATAAGATGTATGTCGACCGTGGCCCCAAGTCCGAGGACGAAGAAGACGGCTTCTGGGACTAGCCTGCCAAAAAGAGACAGGCTTATTTTGGTCGGTTTTATCTGGGCAAACGCAAGCGCCCCGCAACTGGAATTGAGCCAGTTGCGGGGCGCTTTTCGTACATGCAACAAAACCGCAGGAAAAACCTGCCAAAATAAACCTGTCCCTAAATGGCGGGTTTTACTGGAGGGTGGCGTCGATGGCCTTGACCAGGGCGCTGCGCATGCCGGCGTCCTCGAGCGCGACGACGCCCTTGATGGTGGCACCACCGGGCGAGCATACGGCATCCTTCATCGCCGCAGGATGCTGCCCCGTTGCAAGCTGCAGCTTTGCCGTGCCCAGCACCATCTGGCTCACAATGCGATAGGCATCGGCGCGCGGGATACCGTGCTTGACGGCCGCGTCGCCCAGGGCCTCGATCGCCATGGCGACAAATGCCGGTGCGCAACCGCCCACCGTGCCGCCCACAAACAGCAGGCTCGTGTCGAGCTCGACGACAGTGCCAAGCTTACCGAGCAGGTCGAGCACCACGGCACGCTGCTCGCCGTTGAGCGTAGAGGACTTCTCGCAGGCGATGACGCCCTCGCCCACCGAAACCGGCGTGTTGGGCACCGTCGAGATATGCGCGACACCCGGCAGGACCTGCTCCCACTTGGCGCTATCCCAAGTCCAGGCGACCGAAAGGACAACCTTGTCGGCTAGAGCGTCCTTGAGCGGAGCGAAGACCTTCTCGATCATGTACGGCTTGACCGCAGCAACCACGATATCGGATGCAGCGACAACCTCCGCCGCATCACGACAGGCAACCATCCCACGCGTCTCACAACGCTCAACCAAGGCGTCGTAGTGGCCCGCGCAGGCGCACATATCGCTCGCAGCCACACCGGCAGCGATCCAGCCATCGGCCATAGCGCTCGCCATATTGCCAAAACCGACAAATCCAATCTTCATATCTCATAGTCCTCTCAGACACGCTCTTCAAAACGAAGGCTATTGTCCCACGGCATTGTTTCGTATTGCCGACCTATTTGTGATACGGCTCGCCACGGCTAATCTTGCAGGCGCGGTAAATTTGCTCCAGCAGCACCACGCGCGCCAAGTTATGCGGCAAGGTAATGCGTCCAAAGCTGAGCATCTCGTCGGCTCGTGCGCGCACGTCATCGCTCACGCCGTCCGATCCGCCAATCACAAAGGCGATGTCGCTGTTACCACGCAGCATAAGATCATCGAGCCGCGCCGAAAGCTCCTCGCTCGAGCGCTCTTTGCCCTCAATGGCAAGCAGGATCACATGCGCTCGAGGCGGCAGGGCTGCAAGTATCGCCGCCCCCTCCTTGTCGCGCGCGGCATCCACGCCGCCCGCCTTAGCCGGGTCGATATCAGCCACCTCGCGGACATCCACCTTGGCATAGGCGCCCAGGCGCTTGGTGTACTCGGCGCACGCGTCCTTCCAAAAGCGCTCCTTGAGCTTACCGACGCAAACGACGGTGTATTTCACGCGCGTCTACTCCTTCGAATCGTTTTGAACTTTGCCGGCGGCCAGCATCTGCTCGAACATCGAGGCCGACTGCGAAAAGTCGCTCGGCAGCACGACCGTCGAGGTTTTACCCGTGCGAGCGAACTCCGTCATCATCTCGGACCACTGCGTAAACATGAACAGTTGGTTGGCCTCGTCATTGCCGACACCCGTCTCCTGGATGATCTCGAGCGAATCTTTGATACCCAGCGCGATGGCCTTGCGCTGGTTGGCGATGCCCTCGCCCGCCTTTTCCATAGCCTCAGCCTCGGCGGTCGCCTCGGTGACGCGCTTGATGCGGTCTGCCTCAGCGAGCTCCTGTGCCGCAGCGCGCTTGCGCTGGGCGGCGTTGATGTCGTTCATGGAGTTCTCAACCTCGGTCGGCAGTGCGATTTTGGTGATGAGCGTCGACACGAGGGTGAAGCCGTAGGCGGCCATCTGCTCGGAAACGGTAGCGTTGACATCCTTGGCGATGTCGTCCTTCTTGGCAAAGACCTCATCGAGTGTGTAGACGGGAATCGAAGAGCGCAGGGCGTCGGTGATGAAGTCACGCATCTGGTCGACGGGCTCCTGCAGCATATAGTAGCTCTTGTAGATGCCCGAATCTGCCGGGCCGGCGCCCATGTCATAGCTCACGTGGTACTGAGCAGAGACCTCAAGGCCGATGGTCACGTTGTCCTGGGTCTTAACGTCGATGCCAAAACCGTTTTTCATGGTTCGCAGACTCACCGTGGCGGCCTTGCGGTCGATCACGGGCACCTTCATGTGGAAGCCCGCGTTGACGATGCGGTTAAACTTGCCCAGACGCTCGATGATCACGGCATGCTGCTGTTCAACGACGTAGCAGGCGTTGGGAAGCAGCAGCAACAGAATGATGATGGGAATCAAAAGGCTGGTAAGGGCAGCGATGATACCGGACAACAGCATGGTCTCTCCTCTGATAGGCACACGTTGGCATTAGGATACCCGCACGAAGCAGCTGTGTGACACCAACAAGAGGACCCGTGGTCAAAAAAGGCCAAATATGAGTACTGTTACCAGTTTAGTAACAGCGTATTTGGGTCAAAATCGCCTCGTTGAACCCGAGGTCTATCGAAATTACTTCATTTTGTCTCAAGGTTGAGCCAAATTAGCGTACATCTGTTGCGCAAAATGAGCAAAAATAGCTTCATGAAATGTCTCTATTTTCATGTCAGTACTCATATTTGCCACTTTTTGACCACAGGGACATCTACCGCGCGAAATCGATATGTCAAATCTGCCAAAACGGCCCATAACAAAAAAGCTCCCATTGCTGGGAGCTCTTTCAATCAATGGTGCGGGCGAAAGGACTTGAACCTTCATGGGGTTGCCCCCATACGGACCTGAACCGTACGCGTCTGCCAATTCCGCCACGCCCGCGTGCAGGAATTAGAATAACGGAGCGCCACCACGAACGCAAGAACTATTTTTGAAAAAGTTTGCAGGCATTCTCCCAAGCGGCTTGCGCGATTGTTTCGGCGTCCTCACCAGTGCGATCGACACGGTCGTTAACCAGCGCGTTTGCCGTAATGGAGATCATTGCGGGCTCGCATTCAAGACCGCGGATGGGCTCCGGAGCCATATACGGGCAATCCGTCTCGAACAAAATTCGATCGAGTGGGGTTGCCGCAAATGTCTCGCGCACGTCGTCGTTGCGCTTGAAGGTGGCCGCACCACCATAGGCGATATAGCAGCCCAGCTCCACAAAGCGCTCCATCGTGGCGCGGTCCTCGCCAAAGCAGTGCAGCACACAACCGGCCTGGGGCACGCCCACCTCACGAAGCACGTTGTAGGCGTCCACGTGCGAGGTGCGCTCCTGGTCCGTGTCCTCGTGACGCAGATGTAGCTCCACCGGCACGTTACGGCACACGGCAAGCTCGAGCTGGCGCGCCATGCAGTCAATCTGCACGTTATGGGGTGCCGGCGCGATATCGTCGTCATAGTCCATGTGGTAGTCCAGGCCGATTTCGCCAATACCGGCGCATAAGGGATCATCGAGTGCGGCAACGACCTGTGCGTGAACGTCGTCGGCATAGTCCGGCGCGCCATACGGATGCACGCCGGCAAGATACTTGATCTGCGGGATATCCTGCATCGGCAGAATCTCGCGCGTCAGCCAGTCGCTATAGTCCGTCACGCTGCGTTTATCAGCGATGGGGTCGAACATCGTCACCAACAGGTCGACGCCCGCCGCCTTGGCACGCACGAGCGTCTCAGGCACATCCTTGCCCCAGAACGAAAGCAGATGCGCATGCGTGTCGGCAAGCGGTGCCAAGGGCACGGGACAAGCAACCGTCTTCTTTTTCTTGGTAAACGTCACACGTTCGGCATTAGGCATCATGGATTAGCTCCTGGGCCAGACGGACAAAGTCGGCAACATCAAGCGTCTCGGCGCGCGTGGTGGGTGCAATACCGCAAGCCTCAAAGGCGGCATCGAGCACGTCCTTGGCAAAGCCGTTGGCGCTCATGGAATTGCGGATGGTCTTGCGACGCTGAGCAAATGCAGCATCAATCACGCGGGCCACAAATTCGCGATCGAACCCCTCGGGCACCACGCCGTCAACACGGTCGATACGCACGACGGCCGAGTCCACGTGCGGCGCCGGCATAAAGCAACGCGGCGGCACCTCAAAGCGACCCGTCACCTGCGCGTACAGGCCGAGTTTTGCCGTGTAGCCGCCATAGGTCTTGTTACCGGGCGTTGCGGCAATGCGATCGGCAACCTCCTTTTGCACCATGACGACGGCACGCTTGAGCGCCGGCATCGTCTGGAAGAACTGAAGGATGATCGTCGCCGCCACGTTGTAGGGCAGATTCGCGACAAACACCGTCGGCGTACCGCCCGCAACCTGCTCAATCTGCTCCGGGCCCACCTTGAGCGCATCGCCCATGATAAAGCGGAAGTTGGCATAGTCGGCGGCGTGGGCGTCAAGCACCGGCTCAAGCTCGGGATCGGCCTCGATCGACGTAACGCACGCCGCCTCCTGCAGCAACGCAAGTGTCAACGTGCCGCAACCCGGACCCACCTCGAGTACGCGCTCGTCACCTGCAAGCTCGGCAAGCTCGCAGATACGCTCGATCACATGATTGTCGATTAGAAAGTTCTGGCCCAGGCGATGCTTAGTCGCAAGGCCAAACTCCTCTAGCAGCTCCCTGGTGGCCGTGGGGTTTGCCAAAGGCGAAGTTGTCATGGTTGCCTCCTTAGCATGATGGCGGCGTCTTGAAACAAAAGGGCATGGACCGTGGCGGCCATGCCCTTACAGCTAAACAACAAATTGCCGATATGGCGCTCGCGCGGTCTCTACGCCAGACGCGGGAACAGCGGATCGCCCTTCTCGACGGGCTGACCACCAGCAAGCAGGCCCCAAGCGCAAATGCCCTTGAGGTCGTCGCTCGCGGCCTCGTCCTCGCAGGACAGGCGGCGCAGAGCCTCGGCAGAAGTCTGGGGCATGAGCGGCATCAGCAGGTGAGCGGCAATGCGGATGGCCTCGAGCAGGTTGTAGATCACAAACGCCAGCTCGTCAGCCTTGGCCTCGTCCTTGGCAAGTGCCCAAGGCTCGGAGTCCTCGATGTAGTGGTTGGCGGCGTGGATGAGCTCCATGACCTCATCCTTGGCTCCGCCGTAATCGAGCACGTCCATCTTGGCCATGTAGCGGTCGACCAGGCCATCGGCGATCTTTGCCAGCGGGTTGTCAAACGCGTCGAACGATGCGGGCTTGGCGGGCGCGCAACCGTCAAAATACTTGCCGCTCATGTTGAGCGAACGCGAAATGAGGTTGCCCCAGCTGTTGGCCAGGTCGGCGTTGTAGACCTGCTCCATGCGGTCGAAGCTGATGGCACCGTCGGTGCCGGGGACGACGTCGGTCATAAAGTAGTAGCGATAGCCCTCGACGCCCAGCATGTCGATAACGTCCTGCGGAGCGATGGCGTTGCCGCGGCTCTTGGACATCTTCTCGGCCTTGCCGGTCTCGGCATTGCGCACGGTCAGGAAGCCGTGGGCAAAGACGTGCTCGGGCAGGGCCTCGCCGATGGCCATGAGCATGGCGGGCCAAATGACGCAGTGGAAGCGGATGATGTCCTTACCCACGATGTGGAACTGCGCGGGCCAGCGATAGGCCAGCTCGGCACGCGCGTCGTCGGTGTCGACACCGTAGCCAACGGCCGTCATATAGTTGAGCAGAGCATCGAACCACACGTAGGTCACGTGACCCTCGTCAAACGGGACCTGAATGCCCCAGTCAAAGCTCGTACGGCTCACGGAAAGGTCGTTGAGGCCGCCCTCGACAAAGCTGCGAACCTCGTTCATGCGGAACGCAGGCTCGACAAAGTCGGGATGCTCGTCATAGAGCTTAAGCAGCTTGTCCTGGAAGGCGGAAAGCTTAAAGAAGTAGGACTCCTCCTGCACGCGCTCAAGCGGACGGTGGCAGTCGGGGCACAGGTGCTGGCCGACGCTGCCGTACTCCTCGTCGCCCTTCTGGACCTGCGTATCGGTAAAGTAGGTCTCGTCAGGCACGCAATACCAGCCGTCGTAGCTGCCCTTATACAGGTAGCCGGACTCCTTCATGCGCTCCCACAGGTACTGCACGGCATGGTGCTGGCGCGGCTCGGTGGTGCGAATGAAGTCATCATTGGAAATCTCGAGCTTGCTCCAAAGCTCCTTGAAGTGCGGAGCCTGGCTATCGGTCCACTCCTGCGGCGTCATGTTGTGCTTGGCTGCGGCCTCGGCGACCTTCTCGCCGTGCTCGTCCATGCCGGTCAGGAACTTGACGTTATAGCCGGCGGAACGGCGATAGCGAGCCTGAACGTCGGCGATGATGGTGGAATAAGCCGTGCCCAGGTGCGGATCGGCGTTGACGTAGTAGATGGGCGTCGTGATAAAGAACGAAGGCTTGCTTTGATCCATGGGGTTTGTCCTCCAGAAAAACGTTGCATACAGAGGATGATTCTAGCGCAAGGGCTGGATATCCTCCATCTATTGCATATCGAGCACCATGGCATAGACATCGCGCTTGCGGCGCGAATACTTCTGAGACAGGCGCTTGGCCACCGCAGACGCGGGCTCCCCCTCCTCGAGCGCGGCGCGGATATCCGCGCGCAGGGCCTCGTCGTGATCCGCTGCCGCGGCGCCAACCGGCGCGATACCGGCCTCTTCGTCCTCGCTCGGCGGCGCGATGACCAGCGCAATCTCGCCTTTCACCTCGCCGCGGGCACGTAGCTCCTCGGCAAGCTGGGCAGCGGGCCCGCGCAAGACCTCCTCGTGCAACTTGGTGAGCTCGCGGCAGACGGCAACCTCACGCTGGGGAAAAACCTCGGCCACGGCTTCGAGTGTCGCCACGATGCGATATGGAGACTCGTAGAAGATGAGCGCGCCGGGCACCACGGCAAGGCGCTGCAAACGGCGCACGCGGTCACCGTGCTTTCGGCCCAAAAAGCCCTCGAAGAAGAAATGCTCGCAGGGAATGCCGGACGAAACAAGCGCCGTGACGCAAGCAGAGGGCCCGGGAATAACTTCGACGGGCACATCGGCCTCACGCGCCGCCTCAACTAGCGCCTGGCCGGGATCGGACACGCTCGGCATGCCGGCGTCCGAGGCAAAGGCGAGGGTCTCCCCCGCCAGCAGACGGTCGACCAGGCCGGCGGCGCGGCTGGCGATCACATTCTCGTCGCAACGGACAAGCGGCTTGGAAATGCCCAGGTGCATCAGCAGCTTTGACGTCACACGCGTGTCTTCGCAGCAGATGACATCGGCAGCGGCAAAGGCTTCGCCAACGCGCGGGGACAGGTCGCCCAGGTTGCCGATGGGCGTGCCGACCACATAGAGTTTGCCCGTATGGGCGCTGTTTTGCGTCATATCAACCTATTCAATCATGCCGCGCTCGAGCGTACCGAGCGCCGCGCGGGCGTCCCATGCTGCAATGCGCTTCTCGGTCTTCCACGTTTGGAAGAACCAACCGGCAGCCGGCGCAAACGAAGCCAGCTGGTTGGCGATAAACACGCGCTCGTAGGCATTGCGGCCCTCAGGCGTAACCGACGAGTTGGCAAAGATCGCCGCGCCCGACCATTCGCCCACCAGCACGGGGAACCCAGTCGAAATCGCTTCTTTGAGCTCGCGCTTGTTACGCGAAATCGCCGTCGTCAGCCCGCGGGGGCTCGTGATGTCGAGCGCATGCTCGTCGCGGTAATGGTACAAGTGAAGGTCCATGTAGACGTTCTTGTACTTGGCGCCGCGCATAAAATGCTTCCACTCGCTGGGATGCCCCGACGACGAGAAGACGACGATCTTATCCTCGGGCATATACGAACGAACGAGCTCGTAGGCATCGCGATAGAAATTGCGCAGGTAGTGGGCCGGAATGCCATCCGTCATGGTAAAGAGGCTCTTGCGGACACTCATCTGCGGCGTATCCAGCAGCTCAATGCCCAGCAGGCTCTCGGCCTCGCCGTAACGCTCGGCCAAGCGCTCGAGCACGTCGAGTGCGACATGGCGGCCGTTAGTGGACGAATGCCACTCGGCAACAGCCTCCGGCGTGGCGGGCGAATCGTTGGAATCGCCCTGGCCACCGGGCACAGTCGCCAGGTCAAGCAGCACGCGAATGTTGTACTTGGCAGCCCACTCAATCGCGCGGTCGATGTAGTCGACAACCGAGATGTAGGACGCATCGGACTCCTGCGAGCCAAAGGCATACCAGGGCACCGGCAGACGCACGGCGTTGAGACCGATCTGCGCCATGCGACGGAAATCGTCCTCGCTCACAAACGTCTCGTAATGACGGCGCATGCGCTCGTTATAGGCGGCGGTGCCCATGGCCTCCTGCAGCTCGGCCGCGTTGGATGCACCGGTCGCCGCGTATAGCGACGGGGTCACCCAAGGCTCGGGAATAAACCAGCCAGAGAGATTAACGCCGAGTATCCTCTCCATCACTGCCCCCTTTTGAATCATACGGGCTAAGCCCGCATCGCTCTTGCATGACATATCTATCGATTTGAGTATACCCGCGCATGCAGACAGGCGACCGAACGGTCTGTAAAGTAACGCGAAAGTGGGAGGAATATCTGGGAACAGGCGGGCTCGGGATGGTGCGACGAGATGTGTACGCGCGCCGGAGGCAGGCACAGGAAAGCGCGTCCCGTTTTTCGCAAAAGACTGGGATGCGTTTTCCGTTCGAGGCCTCAACCGGAAAATGCGTCCCGTTCTGAGCGCGGGATCTGGGGCGCAGCTTCCGCCAAAGGCCGCAAAAGGGAAGCGCGTCCCATTCTGACGCCGGATTCCGGGTCGTGCTTTCCCAAGCGGCCTTAAAGCGGAAAACGCATCCCACTCTGAATCCAAATTCTGGGACGCAGTTTCCGCAGAGCCCTCGATAAAAGAAAAGGACCCCTTTGCAGAGGTCCTAGTCAATTCAAGGTGGCGGGGAAGGGAATCGAACCCCTGACACGAGGATTTTCAGTCCTCTGCTCTACCAACTGAGCTACCCAGCCATTTGAGGTGTGCCTTGTTTCAAGGCTTGATTAGTATAACCAAGGACGCGTTCCGGTCAACCGAGAATTTTAAAAAAGTTTTTGAGCACAGCCTCGGTTCTATAAATCGGCACGTCAGAGGCATCAGCCGGCAGCAAGAAGTTTTTCGCTCAGTCCCTTAAGCCGGCACGCGTTGGAGAGCAGGGGTCGAAACAATGATTGAAGGACGCTCTAGTACGGCCCAGGCGCCGGGGCAGGAGCACATGCGCCAAGGACGAACGTTTTCGTAGCGCGCGAGGATATTGCCGTCGCGATCGATGAAGGCGATGTCGATGGGATAGGCCATAAAACACGTATGGACCGAAGAGCAGCGTGGAAACGCCATGACGAGCGGCAGGCCGTTGGCGGCAACCGGACGCCGTCCCAGCATGCCGCGCAGGCGCACGACAAACGACTCCGCCACCGCAAACTCGGCCGGCGTCCAACCCAGCCTGTTGAGTGCCCGCGCGTAGGCGATGTAGGACGAGACCGCGGTCACATGACCACCCCCGGACGCCATGGATCGACCGTCACCGCGCGCTCGTGCGACAACGTTGTCGGCGCCCCCAGCGAAACGCCAGCGATGCTGAGAGAAGTCGGCCACGGCTCGTAGTGCATGGTGCAGGTGTAGGTCCTAAACGTACCGGATAGGGAGAGCAGGCCACCATCCGATGCCTCCGCGCCTTGTTCGCTCGACACTTCGATCCGCAAGTCATAGCCTTCCATGGCATTCAGAATTTGAGTCTGAACCGTCGCCGAGGCATCGGCAGAGCTTTCGTCGCCCTCCCCCTCCGACGCCACGGCGTGCGCCAACACGATGTCGGGTACCACGCGGTCGAAGCGCGCGACAGCGCTGGCAAAGATCATGACGTTGTACACGATGAGTGCCAGCACCAGCAAAACGGGCGTAACCACCGCCATCTCCACCGTCGCTTGGGCGCGCTCCTCGCGCAGACGCATGCGGATACTCATTACGAGCCACCGCCCAGAGCGCCAACCAGCGTGGCGACATCGACGGTGAGTGGGATGGAGCCGCCGCCGGGCAGAGGAATCTCCGCAAGCGTGAACACCGTACCGCTAATGGTGCGTTCGACTTGATATTCCAACGCCTCGCAAAGCGACTTGGGATCGGTCACGCCCAACGGAATACTTCGCAGCTTGTCTTGCGCTTGAGAGAGACCAGCAATGTCAGACCCCGGACTCTTAATGACGTTGGCGGAATCGGTCAGCACTGGCTTTCGCAGGCGCAAGTCGCACGGTTCCAGACCCAACGCCGCCATGGACGCCGAAACGGTATCGCCGAGCCACGATGCGATGGAACCCAACGCGCCGCTGCCCCCTCCTAGGCCTTTAATCATCTCGTCCATAAGTTCGTCGGCCGAACCTTGGATATCACCGTATCCTACGAGCAGCCGTCCCCAAACATCCATGACGCCGTCGAGTACGCCGGCAACGCCACCCGAGCGTTCCTTCAATGTCGAGAAAAATCGCGAAAGCACGTTGTTTTGCGCCGTCGCCTCATCGGGCGCCAGCACCGCGGCAGAGATGGCACCGCGATCGTCAAGCCTGACTGCCGTGTTAAACGAGGAGTTAAGTTGATCGGGGCTGGTAATGTCACCCGAAACTGCAAAGGCGACCACGCCGTTGCGACCGGGCGGAGCGATACGCGGGCGCTCGCCCGAAAGCGCTTTAATGGCCTGGTCAAACGCATTGCCCGCACGGTCGGCCTCATCCTCGGTCTGACGCTCAAGTTCGAGTTCTTTGTTGCGGCATTTAACGTAGTCTTCCAGGGCGTCTTTGAACTTGTCAAAGTGGTATTCGAAGCCGTTTTCGATAGAAGTCGTTGCAATCGCAACGTACCCTAAAGACGACACACCGAAATGGCATTCGCTACACGTTTCGTGACCGTCAAAATCTGCGACGGATGCCAGCCCACCCGGCTTTCCTTTTTTGTAATTTGGACAGTCAGTCCCATAATGCAAATAGGTAACTTTATCTACTTCACTCGTGGGCCAACGCGCATCGGTATAGAGTTCAGTCGTCCGCGCCTCATCTGGATTTCGCGGAAGGAAGGGGATATAGGCGGAAACCTTGCCGTCCTTTTCAGTTATATATGCCCGCTCGACTTCATCGCTCGCATAGGCGAAGAACGCCTTTCGCGCGGCAGAATCCGCCTGCTTTTCCGGACTCTCACCAAGCGGTTTCTCATTTGCCAGGCGTTGGCGATAGTAGGCCTTCGCGCGATCGAGCGCCACTTGCGGTTCCCACGTAACGCTCGAAGCGTAATGCGGATTTTGAGCACCAGAGAGATCCGTTAGACTTTTCACGCGCTCCCACATGCAAGAACAGCTGCTGACCGAGCCCTTGTCAGACCCACCACAATCCGCCAGCCAAGCGCGCTCTCTAGCCTTCGCCGTGTCCTCAGAAGCCTTCCGCAGCTCCTCGGCCGCACGCTCTAAATCATCTGATGTGTCTTTAATGGTATCGGTCGAGATCTCTGACCCTTTGAGCGCAGCGAAGTCCGACTCGGATGTCCTGGGCACGGCAAGCGCCGTACCGGTATAGGTCACGCTATCGGTATCCTGCGCCGACACCGCCTGCGTGGCACGCGCGGCGATCAGATACGGCAGAGCCGTCTCGATTTTCTGTAAGCCTTCCGATGCGCTTTTGGCAAACTTGTTGCGCGTTTTAATGATCTCAATCCCGGTGTCGACCATATTGCCGGCAACTGGTTCGGCACCCGGGATGAGGATGGCGACCAGGCCCGTCCCGATCGTGGCAAACCCCGCCAGGCCCAAACTCAAGATGCTCGCATCAACCACCGTGGCAGCCGTGTGATAGGACGACACTACGTTGGCACCCGCCAGCGCGCCGCTGTCGGCCGCCACCTGAGTATCACCGGCACGCGACATGCTCCATATCGCCGCGGTCGACGAAAACAACAACGTGAGCACCACTAGGATGACCACGGCAGAAGAAAGCGTGGTATAGGCGCCGTCTTCGATAAACAGATCAACACCGGCGCGGCCCATAAAGCCGCCTCGCTTGCGATGGCAGCTCGGACGGCGCGTCAAAACGCATCTAGACCAGAAACGCTTAATCCCATGCAGCAATCCACGAATCATAATCTCCCTCCAGCCATTCGGGACGTGATTGATACGAGACATCGACCTTGAGCTCAACGTAGCCGCCCTCGGCGGTACCACCCATAGCCTGCGCAAACGCACCGATCACAGGCAACGGCTTGACCTCGCCGGAAACGGACACGGACGAGACGCCACCCGCATCGGCCCGGCTAAGCTCGATATCCCACGACAACGGCCCGCCGGCATGAAAGATCGAAACGTTGGGCACTGCGGCAAGCCGGCGGCGGGTGAACTCCTTAAGATCGTCGTCCTCCGCCGTCGTCGTGGTCATGAGCCGCGCGGTCTCGGCGGCGGCAGACTCCATGACCGCGCGCGTATAAAGCAGGCACACCGGTTGCAGTGCGAGAAGGATGAGCGTCAGAAACGTCGGCAGCAAAAAAGCGGCCTCGACCGTAGACTGCGCCCGGTCCTCGCGCGCGATGTCAATACAACGCGATGTCCTTAGCGCCCGCAGCGGCGTCGATAACCGACGTCGAGGCAACGCCATGGGATGCCGCCCGCTCAACCAGCGCCGCCAAGCGCCCATCGGTGCCAGCACGCCAAAGT
>URDZ01000003.1:0-39786 GCA_900546725.1 uncultured Collinsella sp.
GGTATTCCCTGCTTTGGCCCGGGTGCCGAGGGCGCCCAGATGGAGGGCTCCAAGCTGTTCTCCAAGCAGCTCATGGAGCGCGCCGGTATCCCGACGGCAGCCTACGGCTCGTTTACCGACGAGGCTTCGGCTCTCGCCTACGTGCGCGAGCAGGGCGCCCCGCTGGTCGTAAAGGCCGACGGCCTTGCCGCGGGCAAGGGCGTTATCGTGGCGACCGAACTTGAGCAGGCCGAGGAGGCCGTGCGCGAGTGCTTTGGCGGCACCTTTGGCGATGCCGGCAGCACCGTGGTTATCGAGGAGATGCTCGTTGGTCCCGAGTGCTCGCTGCTGGCCTTTACCGACGGCAAGACCGTGCGCCCCATGGCCACCTCGCAGGACCACAAGCGCGCGCTCGAGGGCGACCTTGGTCCCAACACCGGCGGCATGGGCGTCTACAGCCCGGTGCCCATCGTGACCGACGAGGAGCACGACACGATGGTGAAGGTCATGGAGCAGACCGTGGCCGAGCTCGCTGCCGAGGGTATCGACTACCGCGGCTGCCTGTACGGCGGCTTTATGCTCACGCCTGCCGGCCCCAAGGTGCTGGAGTTCAATGCCCGCTTTGGCGACCCCGAGACGCAGGTCGTGCTGCCGCGCCTTAAGAACGACCTGGTCGAGGTCATGCTCGCCTGCGCCAACTGCGAGCTCGACCAGATTGAGCTCGACTGGCGCGACGAGTGGGCCGTGGCCGTTGTCCTGACGAGCGCGGGCTACCCCGGCAGCTACGAGAAAGGCAAGGTCATCACCGGTATCGCCGACGCCGAGGCCATGGAGAACGTGACCGTGTACCATGCCGGCACCGCCGTGGTGGACGGCCAGCTCGTGACCAATGGTGGCCGCGTGCTTGCCGTGACCGCTCTGGGCGACACGTTCGAGAACGCTCGCAACCTTGCCTACGAGGCCTGCGAGAAGATTGATTTTGAGGGCAAGACCCTGCGTCACGACATCGGCCTGCGCGCGCTGCGCGGCCGCGACGCTTGGGATGCCTAAAATCCGAGAGGAATGAGACGGATGGACGAGAAGAACGAAGAGCTCGTGGACGCGCGGATCGTCGAAGAGGACAGCCGCATGTATGGGCACGCCGAGGGCGAGCCTGGTGGCGAGGTCGCTGACGAGCCGGCGCTGGTGCTGGGCGATGACGACCCGCACGATGCCGCGCTGCACGAGAAGATTCTTTCGGAGGAGTGCGCCTGGAAGGGCAAGATCCTCGACGTCCACCGTCTTGAGGTTGAGCTGCCCAACGGTCACCGCAGCGCTCGCGATATCGTTCGCCATCCGGGTGCGGCGGCCGTTGTGGCGCTGACCGAGAGCGGCAAGATCGTACTGGTACGTCAGTATCGCACCGCCATCGACCGCGTGACGGTCGAGATTCCCGCCGGCAAGCTCGATCCGGGCGAGGATCCGCTCGATTGCGCCAAGCGCGAGCTGCACGAGGAGACGGGCTTTAAGGCCGGCCGTATTCGCTTTTTGACGTCGATTGTCACGACCTGCGGTTTTTGTGACGAGATTATTCACATCTACCTGGCTACCAAGCTCGAGTTTGATGCGCCCGACCCCGACGATGACGAGTTTGTCAACGTTGACCTGGTGCCGCTGCATGAGCTGATCGATGCTGTGCTCGACGGCAAGATCGAAGACGCCAAGACCGTCGTAGGCGCCTTGGCCTGCGATAGCATCGCGCACCGACTAGGCGGAGCGGAGCTTTAACGAGCGGGGATGATCCCGCAGGTTTGTGTAAGTCAGCGAAAGTGCTCCATTTGAGACAAGGTGGCCTAAAAGAGGAGGGAAGCGTATGGATATACGCGACCGACGATTGAAGGTCAGATTGTCCAAATGGAGCACTTGCAGCGTCGAGACGAAACGCGGTTTGGTAAAACCGCGTAAGGTGATTATGTTTAAGAGGTTTCTTTCGTATTACGAGCCCCAGATGGGGCTTTTTGTTGCTGATACTGTTTGTGCTCTGGTGCTTGCCGCCATTGACCTTGCTTTTCCTATTATTCTGCGTAATTTGACCGGTGGGCTATTTACTCAGGGTCAGGCTGCCATTATGCAGGCGCTCGGCATGATCGCGGTGGGCTTGGTGCTGATGTATGCCGTCCGCTGCGCCTGCCGCTACTTTGTGAGCTATTGGGGTCACGTGATGGGCGCGCGCATGGAGTCCAAGATGCGCGAGGACCTGTTCGACCAGTATGAGCGCTTTAGCTTTGCGTACTTCGACCGCAACAGCTCGGGCGACATGATGAGCCGCGTGGTCAACGACCTGTTCGATATCTGCGAGGCGGCGCATCACGTGCCCGAGTGGATCATCATCTGCGGCATCGAGATTATCGGCTCGTTTGTGATTCTCTTTACCATCGCTCCGGTGCTGGCGCTCGCCATGGCCGTGGTGACGGCGGCGTTTGCGGTCATCATGTTTTGGCAGAACATGCGCATGCGCGAGGTCTTTAGCGACAACCGCAAAAAAATCAGCGGCATCAATGCGCAGCTGCAGGATTCGCTGGCGGGCATGCGCGTGGTCAAGAGCTTTGCCAATGAGGAGACCGAACGCTTCAAGTTCCGCGCCTCCAACAATCGCTATCTTTCGTCCAAGGAGAACATGTATCACGCCATGGGCGTCTATACCGCGACGTATGGCCTGCTCTCGGGTGTGCTCTATGTGATCGTGGTGCTGCTGGGCGGTTGGCTGGTTGCCCAAGGCCAGCTGCAGGCGGTCGATATGGCGACCTTTGCACTCTATATTTCGCTGTTCTGCACGCCGCTCGAGACACTCGTCAATTCAGCCGAAACGTATCAGAAGGCTATCGCCGGCTTTAAGCGTATGGACGAGGTGCTCTCGACCGCGCCGGATATCCAGGACAAGCCGGGCGCTACGGATCTGCAGGTGACTGCCGGCGCCGTGGAGTATCACGACGTGTGCTTTAACTACGAGGATGTTGAGCTGGGCGAGGGCGATGCCGACGAGCGTCCCGTTATCGACCATATGGACCTGTCCATCAAGCCCGGGCAGACCATCGCTTTGGTTGGCCCTTCGGGCGGTGGCAAGTCCACGACCTGTTCGCTGCTGCCGCGCTTTTATGACGTGGCTGCCGGATCCATTAGCATCGACGGTCAAGACGTGCGCGATGTGACGCAGCAGAGCCTGCGCCGTGCCATCGGCCTGGTGCAGCAGGATGTCTATCTGTTTGACGGTACGATTGGCGAGAACATCGCCTACGGCAAGCCGGGCGCTACAGCGGAAGAGATCGCCGAGGCCGCCCGTCGCGCCAACATCGATGCCTTTATCGAGTCGCTTCCACAGGGCTACGACACCGTGGTGGGCGAGCGTGGCAGCCGTCTTTCGGGCGGACAGAAGCAGCGCGTTGCCATCGCGCGTGTGTTTCTCAAGAACCCCAAGATCCTGATTTTGGACGAGGCGACGAGTGCTTTGGATAACGAGAGCGAGGAGGCGGTGCAGGAGTCACTCGAAGAACTGGCGCGCGGCCGCACCACGATTATCATCGCCCACCGTCTTTCGACCATTAAGCATGCCGATGAGATTGCGACCGTTGAGCATGGTCGCGTTGTGGAGCGTGGCACGCACGAGGAGCTTCTCGCCCGTGGCGGCACCTATGCCCGTTACTATCGAATGCAGTTCGAAGGTGCGCGTGCGCACGAGCTCGACTGATTGATATGACAGGAAGTTTATGGCTGACAAGAACCCTTTGACTCCGGAAGAAGTGACGGAGTTATTCTCCGAAATCGATGCATCCGGTGTCTTGGATCCCACGCTTGCCAAAAAGCGCACCGAGCGCATGCGCGAGAAGGAGGCGGCGGCCAAGCGCGGTGACAAAGCGGCGCTAGCGCAGCTGCGCAGCGAGGACCGCGCGAGCCAGGCAAAACATATCGACCCGCTGTCCGAGGACGATCCTTCGGGCTCGCAGGTGAGCCATACCATTACGAAGACCGCGATGGCCGTGGTCATCGGTATTTTGGTGCTGATCGTGGGCATGCAGATCGGCTACGGTGTGATGCGTCGTCTGAATACCGCCAACCTGTCCGAGAGCGTTTCGGTCGATACCGTTTCGACGGCGCTGAAGGGCGGCCTTGAATGGGGCAACGGCTTTACGCAGTTCCCGCTCGACTTTACCGTCGATGAAGCCGATGAGCGTACGGGCACGGTCGAGGTGACGGTGTTGGACACATCGTCTGCCAACGAGCTCGAGCTGCTGTCCAGCGGGCAGATCCAGGCCGCGGCACTTGCGACCAACGCGCTGCTCAACGATAAGATTGACCGCGTGGTGTACAACGTGCACGCCTATATCGACGAGGATAGCAACATTCAGCACGATTCCTTCTTTGGCATGTTTCCCGCCCACGGCCACCAGAGCGCCATCCTGACGTTCATGTGGACCAAGAGCTCATCCAACGCCACGAATATCGACTGGAAGATGCGCATCGTGAGTATGGATGACACCATCGCCGAGCGCATTCAGAAGCAGGTGAACTCGGTGTCGTCGTTGATTGAGGACCCGGTGGTGAGCCAGACCAAGATTGACGAGGAAAAGGCCGAACGTGACCTGGAGCATCGTCTGCATGGCCGCGAGATTTTCCGCGGCGGCAAGTCCGATCGCTCACCGTCCGAACTGCTGGAGCAGGACAAGAAAAAATAAGACGCCATCATCCCGCGTGAGCCAAGTGACCACGCGGGATGATTTTTCTGGGACGGGGATTCAAAAATCATTATGCATAGAAAGTCATAATTATCATTTCGTAAACATTTCAATGAAATTAACGCCATGAGGCATACTTGCGGTTAAAATACCGCGAGGCCTAACTACACACCTTTAAGCCGGTCCTGTGAGACCGGGAAGGAGAATTATGGCGAACAACCATACCGCGGGCGCTGCCGCCCGCACCTTCGCGCCCAGCGAGCTTTGCCAGCGCATGCTGGCCAAAACCAGCAAGGGCACCTGCGGTCCCTGCATCCTGTATCTTGAGGATGGGACCATTTTTTATGGACGTGCATGCGGCGCCGCGGGCACCGCGACCGGCGAAGTCTGCTTCAACACCTCGCTCGAGGGCTACTTTGAGGTCATGACCGACCCGAGTTATGCCGGCCAAATCGTAACCATGACCTATCCGCAGATCGGCAACTACGGTATCGACGAGACCGACGTCCAGTCGGCCTTCCCCGGCGACGACGTGCGCCCTGCGAGCGCTCCGGCTATGCGCGGCATGATCGTTCGCGACATGTGCGCCACGCCTTCTAACTGGCGCTCGGCCGTCAGCGTGCCGGAGTACCTGCGCGCTCACGGCATCGTCGCTATCGAGGGTGCCGACACCCGCGCTCTGGTGCGCCATCTGCGCGACAATGGTTCCAAGATGGGCATTATCTCGACCGAGATCTTCGACGTCGACGAGCTTGCCGAGCGTCTGGCCGCAGCGCCCACGCTGGTAGGCGAGAACCTGGTGAAGACCGTAAGTTGCCCCGCGCCTCACGAGTTTGTGGCCGCCGACCTGCCTGCCACGCATGACTTTGCACTTGCGGTTGCCGCTCCTGCCCGTCACAAAGTGGTCGCCTACGACTGCGGCGTCAAGCGCGGCATTCTGGAGGGCCTCGTCCGCGCCGGCTGCGACCTTACTGTCGTGCCGTGGGATACGCCTGCCCAGCAGGTGCTCGACATGAATCCCGATGGCGTCTTTTTGTCCAACGGCCCCGGCGACCCCGATGCCGTGGTGGAGACCTACGAGCAGGTGCAGCAGCTGATCGGCAAGGTGCCGGTCTTTGGTATTTGCCTTGGTCACCAGATGATCAGCCTGGCCTGCGGCGCCCAGATGGAAAAGCTTAAGTTCGGTCACCGCGGTGGCAACCAGCCGGTCATGAACCTGGTAAGCCGTCGCGTGGAGATTACCGCACAAAACCATGGCTTTGGCCTGCTGTTCCCCAGCTTGGGCAAGCTTGTCCCCGAGCTTTCCGGCGGCGAGACCGAGCATGCGGCCGATGGAGATCTGCGCGTCTGGGTGCGCCGCGGCATCGCGCCGGTCGTGATGAACGAGCGCTTTGGCCGCATTCGCCTAACACATGTGAACCTCAACGACGGCACCGCCGAGGGCATCCAGCTGCTCGACGCCCCGTGCTTCTCGGTCCAGTATCACCCCGAGGCCTCGCCTGGCCCCACCGATGCCCACTATCTCTTTACCGCCTTTACGCGACTCATGGACGGCGAGGAGAACTACCTGGACATCGACACCGCGAAGGACCGCCTGGCTGGCTGGAATTTCGCCGAGACCGCCGCGACCGAGACCGAGGAGAACTAACATGCCGAAACGTACTGACATCAAGCGTATCCTCGTTATTGGTTCGGGCCCCATCGTTATTGGCCAGGCCTGCGAGTTCGACTACTCCGGCGCCCAGGCCTGCAAGGTGCTTAAGGAGGATGGCTTTGAGGTCATCCTGGTCAACTCCAACCCGGCGACCATCATGACCGACCCGGGTCTTGCCGATCGCACCTATGTCGAGCCCATCACCGCCGAGTTTATCGAGCGCGTAATCAAGAAAGAGCGCCCAGACGCGCTGCTGCCCACGCTGGGCGGCCAGACCGGCCTGAACGCCGCCGTTGAGCTGGCAAAGGACGGTACGCTCGACAAGTATGGCGTCGAGATGATCGGCTGCGACCTGGCCGCTATCGAGCGCGGCGAGGACCGCAAGCTCTTTAACGAGGCCATGGCCGAGATTGGCCTGGAGGTCGCGCGCTCGGGCTATGCCTACAGCGTGGCCGACGCCGAGGCCATCGCCGAGCGCGTGGGCTATCCCTGCGTACTGCGCCCGAGCTTTACCCTCGGCGGCGCCGGCGGCGGCATCGCTCACACCCACGAGGAGCTCGTCTCCATCGTGAGCCAGGGCCTGGAACTCTCGCCCGCCCACGAGGTGCTGGTCGAGGAGTCCATCGAGGGTTGGAAAGAGTACGAGATGGAGGTCATGCGTGACCACGCCGGCAACGGCATCATCGTGTGCTCCATCGAGAACCTCGACCCCATGGGCGTGCATACCGGCGACTCCATCACCGTGGCGCCGGCGCAGACGCTCTCCGACCTTGAGTATCAGCGCATGCGCGTGGCCTCGCTCGCCATTCTGGAGAAGATCGGCGTCGAGACCGGTGGCTCCAACGTGCAGTTTGCCGTGAACCCCAGCACCGGCCGCCTGATCGTCATCGAGATGAACCCGCGCGTGAGCCGCTCGTCCGCACTGGCCTCCAAGGCCACGGGTTTCCCCATCGCTAAGGCCGCCGCGCGCCTGGCCGTGGGCTATACGCTCGACGAGATCGTCAACGATATCACCAAGGCAACGCCCGCTTGCTTTGAGCCCACGATCGATTACTGTGTGGTCAAGGTGCCGCGCTTTGCCTTCGAGAAGTTCAAGGGCACCGACCCCACGCTCACCACGCGCATGAAGGCCGTGGGCGAGATCATGGCAATCGGCCGCACCTTTGAGGAGGCCTTTGGCAAAGCTATGCGCTCGCTGGAGGACGGCCACCAGGGCATTTGCGCCGGTGGCAAAGAGGGTGCCGATAAGCTGAGCGACGACGAGCTCGCTCAGGCCGTGGCAACTCCGACCGAGCATCGCATCTTCTTTGTGGTCGAGGCTCTGCGCCGTGGCTGGGACATCGCCCGCATCCATGCCATCTGCGGTATCGATCCGTGGTACCTCAACCGTATCAACGACATGGTGCAGGTCCAGGAGAGCATCCGCGGCCTGCGTGTGGAGGATATCGACGCCGACGCGATGCGCCTGCTCAAGCAGTACGGTACGAGCGACGCCGAGATCGCCGCGCTGACCGGCTCGGACGAGCGCTTTGTGCGCGCCTATCGCAAGGGTCTGGGCGTGGTTCCCAGTATGAAGACGGTCGATACCTGCGCTGCGGAGTTCTCGAGCGCCACGGAGTACCACTACAAGACGTACGAGAACATCTACCGCACGAGCCCGGATGCCAAGAAGTGCGCGGCTCCCGACGAGACCACGCCGGCGGACAAGCCCAAGGCGATGATCCTGGGCGCCGGCCCCAACCGCATTGGCCAGGGTATCGAGTTCGATTACTGCTGCGTGCACGCGAGCTACGCGCTGGCGGCCCGCGGCTTTGAGACCATCATGGTCAACTGCAATCCCGAGACCGTCTCGACCGACTATGACACGTCCGACCGCCTGTACTTTGAGCCGCTCACCTACGAGGACGTCATGGACGTTATCGATGTTGAGCGCCCCGACGGCGTCGTGGTGACGCTCGGCGGCCAGACCCCGCTTAAGCTGGCGCGCATGCTCGAGGAGAGCGGCGTCAACATCATGGGCACCAAGCCCGATGCCATCGACTTTGCCGAGGACCGCGAGCGCTTCGCCGCTCTGCTCGACAAGCTGGGCATCATGTACCCGCCGGCGGGCCAGGCAACCTCGTTTGAGGAGGCCGAGGCCGTGGCCGCGCATATCGGCTACCCGCTGCTGGTGCGTCCGAGCTACGTGCTGGGCGGCCGCGGCATGATGATCGCCTACGATGCCGAGCATCTGCGCGATTACATGGCCGAGGCCGCGCGCATTAGCCCCGACTACCCGGTGTATCTGGACCGCTTCTTGGAGGGTGCGATTGAGTCCGATGTCGACGCCCTGTGCGATGGCGAAGAGGTCTACATCGGCGGCATTCTGGAGCATATCGAGGAGGCCGGTATTCACTCCGGCGACTCTGCGACCTGCATCCCGCCGTTCAGTTTTAGCGAGAGCCTGCAGACAAAGCTTCGCGAGACCACCCGTCGCATCGCGATGGCGCTGGGAGTCCGCGGTCTGGTCAACGTGCAGTATGCCATCAAGGGCGAGACCGTTTACGTGATCGAGGCCAACCCGCGTGCCAGCCGTACCGTGCCGTTCATCTCCAAGGCCACCGGCGTGCCGCTGGCCAAGTGCGCGGCGCGTATCATGGCGGGCGATTCCATCGCGAGCCTGGGCCTGCCGAGCGACGAGCGCCAGCTGGACTGGTTCTGCATGAAGGAAGCCGTTATGCCCTGGGGTCGTTTCCCGGGCGCTGACGTTATCCTGGGGCCCGAGATGAAGTCGACGGGCGAGGTCATGGGTATCGCTAAGAGCTATCCCGAGGCATACGCCAAGACGCAGCTGGCGATTGACTACAAGCTGCCCGACCCGAGCGCCGGTAAGGTGTTCATTAGCGTGTGCGACCGCGACAAGCGTCATATCCTTTCGGTCGCCCGTATCCTGCGCTACCTGGGCTTTGATATCTGCTCCACCGAGGGCACGGCGCGCGTGCTGCGTGGAGGCAACGTGACGTGCGAGGTCGTGGAAAAGATTAGCGGCCCGCACGACGGCGAGCGTCCCAACATTGGTGACCTCATCGCCGATGGCAAGATTGCGGTAATCATCAATACGCCGTACGGCCCGGGCTCGCGTGGCGATGGCTACCTGCTACGCACCGAGGCCGTCCGTCGTGGCGTGACCTGCGTGACGGCGATGTCTGCGGCCAACACGTACGTGAGTGCCATCGAGGCCGTGCGCGAGGACCAGCAGGGTCACGGCAGCGCCAACGACATGGGCATGGACGTCATCGCCCTGCAGGACCTGCCGCAGCACACGGTGTAGTGTGACCTGTCCGGCCGGGGCGGGAGGCGGACACTTTCTCTCGGAAACTGGGCTTCGCGAAGTTTTCCGAGAGAAAGGACCGCCTCCCGCCCCGGCCTGCGGTGACTTGGTTGCACCGTGTGCTGCCGAAGGGGCTTTGCGCGATGACTAGGGCTGAATAGAAAATGAATGTGGGCTCTGTCGTTCGAATGAACGACAGAGCCCACATTAATATTTCAGCCAACGTACGTCATGGCAATTCCCGGTAGGTCGCAGGGCGCTTCGCGGGCGGGCCAGGCTTTATCTGAACGACTTTGCGAAGCAACCGGAGTGAAGATAAAGCCTGGCCCGCCCGCGAAGCGCCACAAAGACCGCAGGGACGGGAGCAGCTATACTACTCTCAGTAGTTAAGGGTCGCGGATCCGCCGCGTCGCCGCTCTCAACAGGAGGTCTTTGTTTATGGCAGATCAAAAGCCGGTCGTCGGGATCATCATGGGTTCCAAGTCCGATCTGGGCGTTATGGAAGGCTGCACCGCCGAGCTCGAGGCGCTTGGTGTGCCCTATGAGCTCGTCATTGCGAGCGCACACCGCACGCCGGCGAAGGTCCACGAGTGGGCCTCGACTGCCGCCGATCGCGGTATCAAAGTGATTATCGCCGCCGCCGGCAAGGCCGCTCACCTGGGTGGTGTCGTGGCTGCCTTTACGCCGCTGCCGGTCATCGGCGTGCCTATGAAGACGAGTGACCTGGGCGGCATGGATTCGCTGCTGTCGATGGTGCAGATGCCTTCGGGCGTGCCCGTGGCCTGCGTTGCCATCAACGGCGCCAAGAACGCCGCCATCTACGCCACGCAGATTCTGGGCGCTTGCGACCCCGAGTACCGCAAGGTTATCGAGAAGATGAAGCAGGAGATGGCCGACGCCTAGGCGTTCCGCCGTTTCACCGCAGTATAAGGAGAGCCATGTCCGACTATCAGGGAAAACGATTCAAGGCTTCTCAGATTCCCGATCCGTCGAAGCCGGGTGCTGCCCATGCGGCACAGCAGGGTCGGACATCCTCTCCTCAGCAGCCGCGAGCGGCGCGTCCTGTGACGCCGGCGACGCACCGACGCCAGGACGCGCCGGCGGCGTATCGCCCCTCGTCATATGGCACGGCAAAGAAGCAGGCCCGGACGACGAGGCAACCGAGCGGCGCGCCGTCCAGCTACACCGAGCCGCCGCGTAAGAAGCGCCGCTCCATTATTCCCATTCTGCTCATCATCATCGGTATTGGCCTGATCGTTGCTGCGGCCGCTATCTTTATCAACGCGCAGATTGGCTACAAGCAGGCGAGCGAGTCGTATCAAAAAATCGAAAAGCAATATGTGAGCGACAAGGACGCCAGTGGCGTGCCAATTATCGACTTCAATGCGCTTGCCCAGACAAATCCCGAGGTTGTGGGTTGGATTTACGCGCCCGGCACCAACATCAACTACCCCGTGGTGCAGACCAACAACAACTCCAAGTACCTCAACACGCTGTTCGACGGCACCGCCAATGCGTCGGGTGCCATCTTCCTGGATAGCGACGACACCGCGCCGGGCATGGTGGATCAGCAGACCACGATTTACGGTCATCACATGAACGACGGTTCGATGTTCAACGTGATTTCGGATACGACCGATCAAGCGACGTTCGACAGCATGGACTACGTGTACTACATCACACGTGACGCGACGTATAAGCTGCGTCCGCTGGCGACCAAGGTGGTCGAGGACACGTATGCCAAGGCGCGCACGCCCAACTTTGAGGGCGATGACGGACTGAAGAATTATCTGTCCGAGATGCTCGACGGTGCCTCTGCCGTGGCGAGCGATGCCACCGATCGTGCCGCTTCGGCAACCAAGGTCGTAACGCTTGTGACCTGCCGTTCGTTGTCATTTAGCAATACGCGCGCCGTCATGGTGCTCACGCCGGTCGAGGAATAAAGTGTCCGGGTCCCGTCCCAAAAAGACTACCCTGGAAATCAAAAGGAGAAATGATGCTTGAGAACGGCAAATCGATGCCTTCGGTTGATGCTTGGCTGCGCGAAGCCAAGGCCGATGTTTCGGCGGCTGATTGTGGGATGTACCTGACACACAACGGCGTGGTGCGCGCGACGCCCAAGGCCGAAGTGCGCGGAGTCGGGACCGATGGCGTGGCGCCAGGCCACAAGGTGGGCGGCATGGTGTTTGGCTTCGATGCCGAAAAGGTGCAGGCCGCTATCGAGGCGACGCGCACGATGCCGGGTATCGGCTATGTGCGCATGTGGCTGGCGAGCGGCGAGCTTACCGTGGGCGACGACATCATGCTCGTGCTCATTGGCGGAGACATTCGCCCGCATGTGGTCGATGCGCTGCAGTCGCTCGTCGGCACCATCAAGAACGAGTGCGTGAGCGAGGTCGAGCGCGAGGCGTAAGGCCTCGTCGGCAATCCGAGTCTGTCTATAGCGAAAGCCCGCCGGCAGTTCATGTAGATCTGCCAGCGGGCTTTGATGTGTTGGAGCTATTTTGCTCTGGCGTTTGCTACACGCGTGTGGCGTCCTTGGGGCTCATGGTCATACTCTGAAAACGGTTCTCCATATATTCGTTATCGAAATGCTTGTCATAGAACTGTGCGACGGGAATATTTCGAACGGTTCCGTTGACGCGCTGATACCAATAGTCGAGCGATTGCAACGTCATGACGCCGTCGATCAACATGACGGCGGCCAGGATGACGGTAGCAGAGTAGCGGCGTTTCCATGGAATCATATTGATGAGCTTAAGCAGGTGCGGCAGCAAGACCTTGATCCAGATGAGGCCACCCAGGCCCCACATGCAGGCAAACGGCGTGCATGTGCGTCCCCCGGTCAATACCGCGATGGGATCGGGCATGCCGAATAGCCTAATGTGTGAATAGCTCCACGACACCACGCCAAATGAGGTCTGCATAAACCAGCCTACAAACACCTCGAAAGCGCCGCCGATCAGGGCACTTACCAGGAAAATGATCAGAGGATTCTTTTTATAGAAGCGGTTGAGCGCCATGGTCATGAGCACCGCGCCAAATCCGTAGATGGGGCTAAAGGGGCCAAATAGCATACCGGCACGGTCCTGATAGACGCCGGGATCGACGACGACCATATGCCAGACTTCCTCGAGAATGAGACCTAACACGCTGCAGACGAAGAATACCCAGAACAGGTTGAAGTAGTTGAGCTTGATGTAGCCCTCGCCGGTTTCGTCGCGGCCGAGCATCCCCTCGGCGGCGGCATCGCGGTCGAGCATCTCTTGCAGACGGCGCTGCAGTTCGCGCTCCTGGCGTAGCGTGGGGTCGACGGTGGCCGACAGCGCAATGAGGATGACAAGCTGGACGGCGGGGCGCAGCAGGAAGGGTCCGATGCCCTGGAGCATCACGTCAACTAAAAGCTCGACGACGGTAAACGCGATAAGGATGTAGGAAAGACGGGCGGCGTTGCGGCGCTGGTTCTTGATGAGGTCCAGGCCAAAGATGATCAAGATGACGGCACTGGCAGCCGAGAGCATGATGCCGGCGACGATAAGGCCGACTGCGACGAGCGTGTTGTCGCCGAGGTTGGCGGCGGCGTTGCCGTTGATGAGCGCGGTGATGACCTGCCACATAAAGGCGCCGACCGACGGGAGCGTACCAACACCGGACAGGATGCACAGGACGGCATACACCTTAATGATGAGGGGGATCTTCTTGACCTCCGTGGCGCTGGGGACGCTGGGGTCGAGTTCGTTTCGATCCATACATAACCTTTCTCGTTTTGCTGTAGGTACAAGGATACGCCGCCGACCTGCTAAAAGACAGGACAAACGACCCAATTGCAGCAATGTAAGCCCTAGCGGTGGACGAGACGCGTCGCGACGGAAGCATGCGGGATCGTCGGCCCCGAGGCGGTTGCCCAATAAAATGTTTGGCTGCAAAACGGATTATAAGCTCGGTGGGCTTTTAAAAAGCGCTGTTCATGCGCGGGAGTGCTTGTCTTGCCGTGCGTATAATAGGGCAGGTAACGCCAAATAACGAGGCTCTGAGGGGATGCCATGTCTCAAGAAACCATCCGCGCGGCCGAGCGTGCCGCGGGACAGGTGAAGACCATGTCGACGTATGATCCGGACTCCGACCAGCTGCATGAGGAATGCGGCATTTTTGGTGTGTGGGCACCCGATCGCGATGTGGCTCGACTGACGTACTTTGGTCTGCGCGCGCTACAGCATCGCGGCCAGGAATCGGCGGGAATCGCCGTGGGTGATGGCGGCACGGTTATGGTTCGCAAGGACCTGGGCCTGCTCGACCGCGTGTTCTCCAACGCCGATCTGTCGACACTCTCCGGCCAGCTGGCCGTGGGCCACGTGCGCTATGGCACTGCCGGTGCCAAGAGCTGGGAGGCCTCTCAGCCGCACCTCTCTACCATCAATAGCGTCATTATCGCGCTCGCGCACAACGGTACCCTCGTCAACACCGACGAGCTGCGCCGCCAGCTGATCGAGCTGGGCGTGCCGTTCCTTTCCAATTCGGATTCCGAGGTCGCGACTAAGCTTATCGGTTACTTTACTCAGCGTACAGGCCATCTACGCGAGGGCATTCGCAAGACCATGGAGCTCGTGCGCGGCGGCTATGCCATGACGCTCATCAACGAGCAGGCGCTCTACGCATTCCGCGATCCGCACGGCATTCGCCCGCTCGTGCTGGGCAAGCTGGTGGACGAGGGTCTGGACCAAGCCGATGCCGCATCCGTTTCGCAGCTGCCGTCGCAGGACGGCGCCGCGACGGTCGACGCCACCACCCATGTCACCCGCGCCGGCGGCTGGGTCGTTGCTTCCGAGACGTGCGCGCTCGACATTGTGGGCGCCGAGTATGTTCGTGACGTCCGTCCCGGCGAGATCTTGCGCATCAGCGCCGAGGGCCTTGTGTCCGAGCAGGGCGTGCCTGCCGCCGAAGAGCCTGCTAACTGCATCTTTGAGCAGGTCTACTTCGCTCGCCCCGACTCCATCATGAACGGCAAGAGCGTCTACGCCTGCCGTTATGACATGGGTCGTCAGCTGGCACACGAGGAGCCCGTCGAGGCCGACCTGGTCATCGGCGTGCCCGATTCCGGCCTGCCGCCCGCGGAGGGTTATTCGCACGAGAGCGGTATTCCCTTTGGCGAGGGCCTTATCAAGAACCGCTACGTGGGCCGTACGTTTATCGAACCCACGCAGGAGCTGCGCGCCATGGGCGTGCGTATGAAACTCAACCCGCTGCGCGACAACATCGAGGGCAAGCGCCTGGTCGTCATCGACGACTCCATCGTGCGCGGCACCACCATGGTGCAGCTCGTCAAGATGCTACGCAACGCCGGCGCCAAGGAGATTCATATCCGCATCAACTCACCCGAGGTTATCTGGCCGTGCTTCTACGGTATCGATACCGACGTGCAGTCGCAGCTTATCAGCGCCAACAAGACGGTCGACGAGATTTGCGAGTATATCGGCGCCGATTCGCTGGCCTTCCTTTCGGTCGAGGGCCTGCTTAAGGTCATGCCCAAGGGCGGTTACTGCGATGCGTGCTTTACCGGCCGCTACCCCGTGGCGATTCCCGAGAGTTTTGGTCGCGACAAGTTCATGGAGGGCTTTAAGCCCCGCAACCTGGACAAGCCGCTGCACTTTGATGACGACGCCGTGGTCGAGAAATACGACGACCGCAGCTGGGAAGAGGAACACGGCGAGGCCTAAAACCTGCCATGTAGGGACAGGTTTATTTTGGTAGGTTTTACCTGCTGTTTTGTTGATATGACGGCGCGCGTTGTTATGGCGCGCGCCGAAATGAACGCAACTATGAGCACCGTTTGGCGTCTGTGCGTCAAACGGTAGTGGGAGAGGAAGGCTCAGATGAGCGACAGCAAGCATGTGACGTATGAGGATGCCGGCGTCGATACCGCCGAGGGCGGCCGCGCCGTCGACGCGATTAAGCAGATGGTCAAGGACACCAATCGCCCCGAGGTTATCGGCGGCATCGGCGGCTTCGGTGGCCTGTTCTCGGCCGCCGCGCTTAAGGATATGGAAGACCCGATTCTGATTAGCGGTACCGACGGCGTGGGCACCAAGCTCGTGCTCGCCCAGATCATGGATCGCCACGAGACGGTGGGCCAGGACCTGGTCGCTATGTGCGTCAACGACATTCTGGCTTCGGGCGCCGAGCCGCTGTTCTTCCTGGACTACGTTGCCATCGGCCACATCGAGGCCGAGCACATGGCAAAGATCATCAAGGGCGTGGCCGATGGCTGTAAGCTCGCGGGCTGCGCGCTCGTGGGCGGTGAGATGGCCGAGCACCCCGGCGTCATGGCTCCGGCCGACTACGACCTTGCCGGCTTTACCGTGGGCGTCGTCGACCGTCCCAAGATGCTCGACCCCGCAAACGTCCGCCCGGGCGATGTGATCCTGGGCCTGCCTTCCACCGGCGTGCACTCCAACGGCTACTCGCTCGTGCGCAAGGTCATCGGCGTCGACGGCATTAAGCCGGGCACGCCCGAGGCCGCCGCTAAGGCGGAGGAGCTGAGCCGTCCGCTCGAGGAGCTCGGCGGTGCTTCGCTGGCAGACGCCCTGCTGGCTCCCACGCGCATCTACGTCAAGCCGATTCTGGAGCTGCTGCGCGGCGGCGCTCCGGTGCACGCCATTGCCCACATCACTGGCGGCGGTATTACCGAGAACCTCAACCGCGCGCTCGCCGACGACGTCGACGCCGTGGTCACCCGCAACGGTGCCGAGATGGGCTGGGACGTTCCTCCCGTCATCACCTACGTGTCGCGCCAGGCCGAGCTCGCGCCCAACGAGGCATGCAAGACCTTCAACATGGGCGTCGGCCTGTGCCTGATCGTCGCTCCCGAGGACGAGGCCGCGGTGACCGAGGCCCTGGTCGCGCTGGGCGAGAAGCCGTTCCGCGTGGGCGAGTGCGTCGAGGGCTCCGGTAAGGTCGTGTACTCCGATGAGCGCTAACGAGCAGATGGCTGCTGCCGAGGGCCTGGGCTTTGTGCCCTACACCCGTCCGACCGGCACCGATACGGCCGAGCCGCTCAAGATCGGTGTGCTCATCAGCGGTTCGGGTACCAACCTGCAGGCGCTGATCGATCTGATCGCCGCCGGCAAGCTCAACGCTTCGATTGAGCTTGTGGTGTCGAGTCGTCCTTCGGCTAAGGGTTTGCAGCGCGCTGAGCGCGCGGGCATCCAGACGCTCACGCTGTCCAAGGATGTCTATGCCGACCCCATCGCCGCCGACGAGATCATCGCGCACGAGCTGCTCGAGCGCGGCTGCGAATATGTGGTCATGGCCGGTTACATGCGCATGGTGCACACGCCGCTGCTGGCGGCGTTTCCCAACCGCGTGGTCAACTTGCATCCGGCACTGCTGCCGAGCTTTACCGGCGCGCATGCGATCGACGATGCCTTTGCGCGCGGCGTCAAGGTAACCGGTGTGACCGTGCACTTTGCCAACGAGATCTACGACAACGGCCCCATCATCGCCCAGCGCGCGCTGGCTGTCGAGGAAGGTTGGGATGTCGACACGCTCGAGGAGCACATCCACGCGATTGAGCACGTGCTGTATCCCGAGGTCGTGCAAATGCTCGCCGACGGCCGCGTCCACGTGCTGGAGAGCGGCAAGGTCGCAATTGACGCGCCTCGCGGCTAGCGGCGCACAGTACAATTTAGCCGAGTAGTCAGGGTGGTCATTGGCGCCAAGGCGCGCGTGGCCACCTTTTGTTTTGGGTAGTCATCGGGAACGGGCTTTAACGACTGGTCATTCAAGAACGTCGCAGGTGACTAGGTGAGAGAGGTGAGCGCATGGCGGATAACGAAGCGCTGTTTACGCCTGAGCTGGTGTTTTTTGATTGGGAGTGTGCGACGCCGGATGAGGTGTTCGCGCGGCTCGAGGGCGAGCTTGCACCACGTGGCTACATTGCATCCGGTTGGCTCGACGCCGTTCGCACGCGCGAGGATGCCTATCCCACGGGTCTTGCCATGCCGGCGGCAAACATTGCCATTCCGCATACCGATCCGGGGTTTGTGGCCAAGCCCTATATCGCGGTGGTGAAGCCCGCCGCGCCCGTGACATTTAACGCTATGGCTGGCATGGGCGCTCCGGTGTCGGCGCAGATCGTCATTAATCTGGGCATCGCCGAGCCGGGAGGCCAGGTCGAAGCCCTGCAGGCGCTCATGAACATCTTTATGGACGCCGATGCCGCAGCCGACGTGCTCGGCCAGACCACGTCCCAGGGCATGGTCGACGCCATCCGCCGTCACTTCTAAGGTGGGGCTGAGCCGGCACCTGGGGACGTTCCTTTTAATATGAGCAGGACATTGTCAAGAGGCAAAATCGGGCCTGGCCCCAACGATATGGGGTCAGGCCCTCTCCCTATATCAGCCCGTCCGCGGCGACCTCGGCGTGTCTTACCGACGCTCGTCTTTGCAGTTTAATATCCGCCCGCGGCGATCTCTCGCTGGGCAATCCGTTGCTACGGCTGAGGCTTCTACGTCGAACCGACAGTCTGTGCACGCGTGTGGCGCCCTGGGCGCTCGCGGAAAAGGGACCTGAGGTTCGCCTCAACGGCTTCGGATCGAACCGCTTCCGGGGTGATCGGCTTATGTGCGGGGGACCGGCCCCCCTACGCCTCCTCGGCCATGAGGCCGACCGCCCATACCCAGCAGGCGAGCTCGCGCGCCGTGGCCACGTTCGCCTTGTTGCCGTGGACCCCGCGCGCGAGCAGCGCCTCCCGCCTCTCGGCCAGCCTCCGCACGCCCTTGGCGGCATGCCTGCGGGCGACCCGGTCCGGGGCCTGGCCCTTGGCGAGGTCCTTCGGCCGCCCCGAGCACGTCAGGTAGTGCCACGCGGCCTCGACCAGCGCCTTCCTCAGGTGCTTGTTGCCAGCCTTGGTGATCGCGCCCCTGCGGTCGCTCTCCCCGCTGGAGTGCTCGGAGGGCGTCAGGCCGACCCACGCCGCGAACGAGCGGGCATTCCTGAACCTCGAGAACTCGCCGGCCTCGAACACGAGGTCGGCGGCGGACGCGGTGTCTACGCCCTTGAGGCAGCGGAGGGAGTCGACCCTCCTCCTCCACCTGGGCTTGCGGGCCTCGGCCTCGACGAGCCCCTCGAGCCTCGCCTTCTCCTCCGCCGCCCGCCTGACCGCGTCGACGTAGTAGGCGAGCACGTCGTTGTCGGCCCCCTCCGCGAACCTAATCGACTCGATCCAGGACCAGTGCGCCCGGGTCCAGTTGCCCTTCCTGCGGCCGGCGGGCGTCCTCTCGTCGAAGGCGAGCCCGTGCCTGAGCAGGAACTTGGAGAGCCGCTGCTTCGCGCGAGAGAGGTCGTCCCTCGCGTCCTCGAGCGCCCTGGTCAGGTCGCGGGCGGCCTCGCACTCGTCGTCGGGGACCCACACCTCGACGACGTTGCCGACCGACAGCATGCGGGCGAGGAACTCGGCGTCGTTGCGGTCGTTCTTCCTGCGCCTGTCCGCGCTGGGCTTGATCATCTTCGAGACGGCGCCGACCACGCAGTCGACCCCCAGGCCGGAGAGCCTCTTCTGCAGGTCGAAGCCCGTGACCCCGGACTCGTACACGCACCTGGCCCTGGGGTCCACGGAACGGACCCACTCCGCGACGGCGCCGGCGTCGTAGCCGAAGGTCGCGGCACGTACCTCCCCGGTCATGACGTCGAGGGAGACGGCCTTTATCGAGCGGGCGTGGACGTCGAGGCCGATGAAGGTGGTAGTATCGAGCATGGGAGCCCCTTCCATGAATGCGGCGTGGCCGCCACGGTTGGATTAGACACTCACCATTGTCGGCCTAATCCGCGGTCTTTCATGCAGCAGGGGCTCTCAATGTTTTTATGTCCTGCTCATATCGTCTCTGCCGGCAGTTAGGGACAGTTCCCAAGTGTCGGCACATAAAGAACGTCCAACTGCCAAGTGCCACATCTGTCCCCTTTGCACCAAAATGGTGCAGATTAACCTGTCCCCAATGCACCAAGCGTGCCGCGGGGGCCGCGTTGTGACACAATGGCGTTTGTTCGATTCGTTATGCGAAAGGCCAACTATGGCAAATAAGAAAAAGAACCCTGCGCCCGAGCCGACGCCCGAGCAGCAGGCTCGCGCTGCCTCCAGCTCTCGCAAGAAGCAGCGCAAGACGTACGTGTCTAAGACCGTCAAGATCGTCCTGGTGGTCATCGGCGTGCTGGCGATGCTGCTTTCCGTCTCGGCGATGGCGTGCTCCGGCCTTATGTCGCAGGCCGAGGACACCTCGGGCTACAAGCTGACCGGCGGTGTTGCTGCAACTATCAACGGCACCAACCTCACCGAGGACACCGTGACCAAGCAGATCATGAGCATGCGCACGTCCTACGGCTACACCAAGGATAAGGATTGGGCGCAGTATCTGGTTGACAACGACCTCACGCCCAAGAAGTACCGCAAGCAACTCATCGACTCCTACACGCAGCAGATTCTGCTTCAACAGGCACAGAAGGAGAACGGCGTGACGGTGTCGGACGAGGAGGTCGAGAAGGCTTGGAAGGACGCGTGCAAGAGCGCGGGCGGCGCCAAGGCCTTTAAGAAGACCCTCAAGACCTACGGCTATACCGAGGACACCTACAAGGACTCACTCAAGGAGAGTCTGGCGCAGCAGAAACTCAAGGATGCCGTCGCGCCCACGAGCAAGCCCAAGGACAGCGAGATTGTCGATTACATCAACGAAAACCTGTCCAGCTACAACGATGCCCGCCGCTCGTCGAACATCTTAATCAAGGTTGATTCCGACGCTTCCGACGAGGACAAGGCTGCCGCCAAGGCCAGGGCGCAGGAGTGCCTGGACAAGATCAACTCCGGTGAGCTGAGCTTTGAGGACGCCGTTGAGCAGTACTCCGAGGACACCGGTTCCAAGGAGAAGAAGGGCGATGTGGGCTGGGATAAGCTCACCACTTTCGTCGACAGCTACCAGACGGCGCTCGAGGGACTCAACAAGGGCGACGTGAGCGAAGTCGTCGAGTCGACCTATGGCTACCACATCATCAAGTGCACCGACTACTTCCATGTCGATAATCAGGTTGATGACATCAACCAGGTGCCCAAGGACATCAAAAAGTACGTCTCCAACGTGGTGAAGACGCAAGCGGCCAGCACCGCGTACAGCGAGTGGCTGGAGCAGTACAAGAAGGATGCCGACATCACCGTCAACCCCATGCCCAAGGACGTACCCTATAACGTGAGTCTGAAGGGCGTCACCAAGAGTTCGACCGACGATTCGTCGAAGACTGAGTAACCATGGGGCGGTGCTCGCGTGAGTGCCGCCCACGCTATTAGAGAGGATTTGCAGATGACCAACGAAGAGCTGCAGAAAGAAATGATCGCGGCCATGAAGGCCAAGGACAAGGTTCGCCTGTCCATCATTCGCCAGGTCAAGGCCGAGGTGAAGAATATCGAGGTTAACGAGCGCCGCGATGTGACCGAGGAAGACGTCAACAGCATGATCAAGCGTCTGATCAAGCAGACGAGCGAGACGCTGGAGATGTCCATCAAGGCCGGCACCGACCAGGAGCGTACCGACAACCTGACCGAGCAGGTCAAGATTCTGGAGAGCCTGCTGCCCGCGCAGGTTTCGGGTGAGGAGCTCGAGGCCCTGATCGAGCAGGTCATCGCCGAGCTGGGCGCTACTTCCAAGAAGCAGATGGGCCAGGTCATGGGAGCACTCGGCAAGGCCACCGGCGGCAACTTCGATAAGCCTGCCGCGGCAAAGATCGTCGGAGCAAAGCTGGCTTAAGGGCCGAGCGGTACATAGTTGATGTTAAGGGGACGTGACCATTGCGGTCGCGCCCCTTTTTGCTGGGCTGGGCAATCATTGGGGACGGGCTTAAATGAGTGCCCAATGAGCGGGTACTCATTTAAGCCCGTCCCCAATGAGTGGGTTAAAGGTTGCGGGTTCTTTACGGGAATGTAGTGTGGGCTGCGGAAACGTGGTTCTTTCCGTACAATAGTTCAACTCGTGTAAACGCAGGGAAGGGACATTCATGGCAGACATGATCGAGATCAAGCATCTCAACAAGTACTTTGGCGACCTGCATGTGCTCAAAGATATCAATCTCACCGTCAAGCGCGGCGAGAAGCTCGTAATGATCGGGCCTTCCGGTTCGGGTAAGTCGACGCTCATCCGTTGCGTCGATTATCTGGAGGAGCCCACGTCGGGCGAGGTCGTCATCGACGGTACGCCGCTCACCAAAAAGAATCACCTGGAGATGGCTCGCAAGTACAGCTCCATGGTGTTTCAGCAGTTCAACCTGTATCCCAACATGACGGTGCTGGGCAACCTGACGCTCGCGCCCATCAAGCTGCAAAAGAAGAGCAAGGAGGAGGCGACCGAGATCGCCATCGCCGCGCTCAAGCGCGTCGGCATGGCTCATAAGGCCGGCGAGTATCCGCAGAATCTCTCGGGTGGTCAGCAACAGCGCATCGCCATCGCCCGTGCCCTGTGCACCAAGCAGCCCATCATCCTGTTTGACGAGCCGACCTCGGCGCTCGACCCCGAGATGGTCCAGGAGGTTCTGGACGTTATGATTGAGCTCGCGCAGGAGGACATCACTATGATCTGTGTGACGCACGAGATGGGCTTTGCGCGCCAGGTGGCCGACCGCGTCATCTTTATGGAGGACGGCCGCATCCTGGAGGAGGGCACGCCCGAGCATTTCTTCGATAACCCCGAGAACCCGCGCTGCCGCGAGTTCCTGTCCAAGATTCTGCACTAGGCGCGGTGATGGACATGACGGATATGACGAGGGCGGCCGTGTCGCGCCGTCACTTTTTGCAGCTGGCTGGCGCCGGCATGCTTGCGCTGACGGGGACCGCGCTTACCGGTTGCGGCAACTCCACCAGCGGCGAGGGCTCCGACAAGGGGTCCAAGCTTGCGGCCATCAAGTCGCGTGGCCATCTGAATGCCGGCGTTAAGAAGGACGTTCCCGGCTATGGCTATTACGACACCGCCAAGGGCCGCTTTGAGGGCATGGAAGTCGATTTGTGCTACCAGATCGCCGCTGCCGTCTTTGGCGTGAGCTACAAGGATGCCCGCGCCCAGGAGCTTGTCGAGTTTACCGATGTAACGCCCAAGACGCGCGGCCCGCTGATCGATAACGGCCAACTCGACGTGGTCGCGGCGACCTACACCATTACCGACGAGCGCAAGAAGAGCTGGGATTTCTCGACGCCGTACCGCACCGACTACGTGGGACTCATGGTCAAGAAGCGTTCGGGCTTTACCTCGATTGAGGACCTGGACGGCAAGGTCATTGGCGTGAGCCAGGGTGCCACCACGCAGGGCCTGATCGAGCAGATGATCAAGGACAACGGCTTTAGCTGCAAACCCGAGTTTAGGGCCTTTAGCGGCTACCCCATCATCAAGAGTTCGCTCGACGCCGGCAATATCGACGTCTTTGCCATGGACCGCTCCACGCTGGCCGGTTACATGAACGAGACCGTTGAGCTGCTGCAGCCCGAGGTCAAGTTTGGCGAGCAGGGCTACGGCGTGGCGACCAAGAAGGGCTGCGACCTTTCGGCCGTGGTCGATCAGGTGGTTTGCGATCGCTTGGCCGATGGCTGGCTCGACCAAGAGGTCAAGACCTGGGGTCTTGTATAGGCGCATCGTCCAGGGAAGGAATCAAATGCTCGAAGGATTATTTGACGCCGACCGTTGGTCGACGACATTTCAAAACATGGGGCCCTTCTGGGAGGGCTTTGGCGTGACGCTACAGGTGGTCGTTGCCGGTCTGTTGCTGTCGCTGGTGCTGGGCACGCTGCTGGGCGTGTTCTCTACCACTCGTTCGCGCGTGCTGCGCGCCATAAGCCGCGTGTACGTGGAGTTTTACCAGAACACCCCGCTGCCCGTGCAGGTGCTCTTTATGTACATGGCGGGCCCGCAGTTTTTGCAGGCCATAACCGGTGCCGACCAGCCGGTGCGCATCGCGCCGTTCGTGCTGGGCTTTTTGGGCGTGGGCCTGTATCACGCGGCCTACATCTCCGAGGTTATCCGCACCGGCATCGAGGCCGTTCCGCGCGGTCAGATGGAGGCGGCCCAGAGCCAGGGCTTCACCCGTGCGCAGGCGTACTGGTACATCGTGCTGCCCCAGACATTTAAGATCATTCTGCCGCCGCTGTGTAACCAGGCGCTCAACCTGGTCAAGAACACGTCGGTGCTGGCGCTTGTGGCCGGCGGCGACCTTATGTACCGTTCCGACAACTTTGTGAGTCTGTACGGTTACCTGCAGGGATACATCGTCTGCTGCCTTATGTACTTCATCATCTGCTTTCCGCTCGCCATGCTGGTGCAGTGGCTCGAGCGCCGCTCCAAGGAGCGTCCGCGCGGCGTGAGCCTGGCCGAGCTGGGGCTCGACAACGTAGAGGAGGCCTAGCGCATGGAAATCTTCAACGCGACCAACCTGCTCTACATCTGGGGCGGCTTTGTTAAGACGATCGAGATCTCGGCGCTGTCGATCTTTTTCTCGCTCATCTTTGGCACGGTGCTGGCGCTCGTTAAAAGCTATGCGCCCCGTCCATTCCGTATTTTGGTGAGCGCCTATATCGAGCTGTTCCGTTGCACGCCAAACCTGCTGTGGATCCTGTTTATCTACTTTACGGTGCAGGGTTTGGACATTGTGATTTCGACCATCGCCTTTACGTTGTTTACCAGCGCTGTTATGGCCGAGATTGTGCGCGGCGGCCTCAACTCGATTCCGCGCGGCCAGTTTGAGGCGGCGCAGAGCCAGGGCTTCGGCTTTCTTGCCACCATGCGCTACATCATTCTGCCGCAGACGTTTAAGACGATCATTCCGGCGCTGTTTAGCCAGTGCACGACCGTCATTAAGGACAGCTCGTATCTTTCGGGCATTAACGTGGCCGAGCTCATGTACACGGCAAACGTCGTGATGGCTCACGCGATCGACCTGTCGCAGGTTCTTATGCTCTACGGCCTGGTGTTTGCGATGTACTTTGTGCTCAACTTTGGTATCTCGCTGCTGGTGAGGGCATATCAACGTCGCATCGTGGCCGCATAGCCTGGCTTTCCCTGGTACGCTATCGTGAGAAAAGGCGATAGACAGCCTTTTTCTCATCTGTTAGAAAGGAATCGCGATGAGCGATCTGGAGAACAAGAAGAGTCCTGTGGTCATTACCATCGCGCGCGACTTTGGTGCCGAGGGCCACGAGATTGGCCGTATCCTTGCCGATGAGCTGGGGATTCCGCTGTACGATAACGAGCTGCTGGTGCGTGCGTCGCTGCGCGCGGGCGAGTCGCTCGACAAGATGGCTGCCTACGACGAGCGCCTGGCCGTGGAGAACATGGCGTTTCTGCCCGACCGCTACGATGCGCGTTCGTACTCGGACAAGTTGTTCCAAAAGATGAGCCAGGTGATTTTGGATCTGGGTGAGACCGAGAGCTGCATTATCGAAGGCCGTCTGTCCGATTATCTGCTGCGCAACAACCCCAGCCACATCGCCGTGCTGGTGACTGCGCCCTTTGAGGATCGCGTCGAGATCGTGCGCAAGAAGCGCGGCCTCAACAAAAAGAAGGGCGCCAAGCTGGTCAAGCAGCAGCAGAAGGCGCGCGAGGCATTTTACAAGCGTTACAGTGCCGGAAAGTGGAAGATGACGAGCGGTAAAGACATCGTTGTCAACCGCGCCAAGCTGGGCCGCGAGGGTTGCAAAGACGTTATTGCCGCCGCCTACCGCTACAAAGTAGCGCAGCTCGAAGGCTAACCGACCAAAAACCACCACGAAGGGGACACAGGCACCTTTGTGGTGGTTTTTGTTTTAGGCAGAGAAAGTCAACTGGTTCTGCCGGGGCCAATCGCTCAAAGAACTCAAGGATGCTCAAAAAAATCAAAGATACTCAAAATACTTAAAGATTGTAGGGGCATAATTAAGTTGTATGAGTTCAAGGATGAGTTCAAGGGAGGCTTTATGGCGGCACCGACGGCGTACAGGCAGGCAAATCCATTCACTCCGATGTTCGGACGTGTACCGGCGTATATGGCCGGCCGTGAGCAAATCATCGATGATATGGTGCTGGCGTTTGAAAATGACGATTCCGATCCCAATCTTTGCTCGGTTTTCTATGGTGCGCGTGGTACAGGTAAAACGGCGCTTTTGGCATATCTGTCGTACCGCGCCCAGCAAGAGGGCTGGATTACAGCGAATGTGACGGCTTCGGAGGGGATGCTCGAAGACATTTTGCAGCGCCTCAACGAATCAGCTGCCCATCTGATCGAAAAGCCCGCTTCTAGGCGTGTGAACAGTGTCGGCATTGCCCCCGTAGGAAGCATGAGCTGGGAAAACATCGATATTGAATTTGAGGGCGCTAACTGGCGCACTAAGATGAACGCTTTGTTTGCTCAGCTTGAAGCGACTGACACTGGGGTGCTTATCGCCGTTGACGAAGTGGATGCATCGTTTGCGCAAATGACGGAGCTTGTTACTACCTACCAGCACTTTGTAAGCGAGAATAAAAAGGTAGCTTTGCTTATGGCGGGGCTGCCGTTTCGCGTGCTGGCGTTGCTGACGGGGAAATCGACATCGTTTCTTCGTCGTGCGGCCCAACATTCACTGGGATCAATTTCACCGACTGAGGTAAAAGAAGCGTTTCGACTAACGATTGAGGACGGCGGCAAGACGATTTCCGATGAGGCGATCGACCTCGCTGCCAAGGCGATCGATGGCTTTCCGTTTATGTTCCAGTTGGTGGGGTATCGGGCATGGAATGCTTCGCGCCAAGCCTCCGAGGTTTCTATTGAGGATGTCGAACGAGGCGCGAAACTTGCGCAAGAGGAGCTAGAATCGCGAGTTTTCGCTTCAACAGCGGCGGAACTTTCACGAGGGGACCTGTATTTTCTTCGTGCAATGAATCCGGTTGGGACGACGACCAGGCAAGAGCTGGCAGCGAGGCTTAAGAAGAGTTCTGGTTCGATTTCAACGTATAAAAAGCGTCTGGTAGAGGCTGGGGTAATTGAAGAGCCTCTGCAAGGGCGTTTTGAGTTTGCATTGCCAGGCTTCGGCCGATATGTGGCATCGCTTTACTAGAGGGTTGTTGCTGCGAAAGATCGCTTCGTGTTCCTTTACTGTCTCGATCTGTAAAAATAAGCCTGCTTATAGGGGCCTATCTGTTACAGACTGAGACAAGCTGGCAGAGTGACCTTCTGCTCCGCTCAAACCACCGCAAAGGGGGCCTTTGTGGTGGTTTTTGTTTTAGGCCGAGGGGAAGACCTTGGTGAGACCGGCGCGCGTCTGCGTGTCGGTCTTTTGGTAGATAGAGCTCAGGTGGCGCTGTACCATGCGCATCGAGATGCCGAGCTCCTCGGCGATCTGCTTGAGCGGGCGCTCGTCTTGGGTTACAGCTATGAGCACGTCGACTTCGCGCGGGGTGAGAGCGTGGTTGGCGATGAAGGCCTGGCGTTGCTCCTCGATGGTGGGGGCGGCGAGTGCTTCTTCTGCCAGCTGCTCGCGCTCGCGCTCCTGCTCGGTTTGGGGTAGGCGGAACAGGCCGGCTGCCACGAATGCCGCGCAGGCGGCGACGAGCAGTACGAGCGCGCCGATCATAATGAGGGCAACGTTGCCCGAGGTCACGAGGGCAAGCGAGATGCCCGATGTAGTGAATGCACATACATTGTTGGCGGCGCGCCCCATGCCGGCCCAGAGGGCGGGTGCATGCATGCGCGGTGCCAGCTGTGTAAAGGTGGCGGTAAAGAACGTGACAAAAAAGCCCGAGCTCAGGTAAAAGACGACAAGGCCTAGGTTGGGATCGGCGCCGGCCTCCACGGCCAGGATGGAAATGGTCGAGAGCACGGCGATGCCGAGCATGACAAGTCCCATGTAGCGGCGCTCGGCAAGGTCAAAGATAAGACCGGCGGCAAGGCCGCTTGCCGCCAAAAAGAGGCGCGGCCAGGTTTGCACGGCAATGGTGCCGTGGGCGTTGGAGAGTGTGACCACGTTGTCGAGGGTCGAGAACAAGCAGGCGAGAATCATGACGAGCGCGATGCTCCAGCATGCCTGTTTGGCGAGGGCATGAGAGGGCTCAATAAAGGGATTGATGGCGGAGTTGGAGCTCTCGGCGGCCTTTTGGGGAACGACGCTGAGGGCAGAGATGGCGATAGTCGCTGCGCCAAGGACGATGAGCTCTGCGATACCGCCGCAATTGAGCAGGTTGATGGCGAACTGTATCAGGATGCCCGCGGCATAGGCCGCTCCTGCGCCAGTGGCGAGCTTGGGATCATCCTGGAATGCCAACGAAAAGGCGTGGTGCGCTGCGGCACCCAACAGGCCGAGTCCAAAGAACCCCACGCAGCCCAGAATTTCGAGCACAAGCGGGGCCGTAGGGAACTGAATTTGGGTCAGGCCCACGATGACGATAGGGACGGCGGCGTTGACGGCTGCCAGCGAGTGGCCTTTGCGCTGTGCGAGCCCGAGCAGCGGCGCATATCCGATAAAGCCGATCACGCTGGCGCCGAGGATGAAGCCCTGCGCAATCACAACACGCTCGGCACCGGTGAGCAGCCCGACATTAATGTCGAATCGAAACTCGGCGGCAAGAAAGACAAAGGTAAAGAGCGCAAGTGCCAAAAGCGCGTTGATTTTAGGCTTACTCAGATTCAAGGACAGTCCTTTGGGTGGACGGAATAGTCGTGTTCTCGATTGTAGCGTCCCTGGGACGCGTGTGACGACAACGAAATCATATTGAATTAAACCGCAGGTAGAGGCCTAGGTTCGCATCTATGAACCTAGGCGTACGGAGTCATTTGGCGCATCTTGGTGGTACGGAACCACCGCAAAGGGGACAGGCGCCTTTGCGGTGGTATGCCCCTACGACCAAGGAGGCCGTTATGTACGGAAGCCACTTTGAAAAGCAAACCCAGCGCGAGCGTACCTGCTCGCTGGCTCACGGTACCTGGCGTTGTGTGGGTGCCAAAATCGCTTGCGCTGGCGCGTGCGCGCTTATGGTCGGCCAGTTGCTGCTGCCGAGCGTGGCGCTGGCGACGGAATGCGCCGATTCCGCCGCTGGGACGGACGAGGTTGCCGCGGCTCCGGTGACGCCGGCAGTTGCGGAGGATGCGGCTGCAACGACCGCACCAGCTGCTTCGACCGCGCCTGCAACCGATGCTGCTCCGGCGGCGCAAGTCACCGTTGAGCCTCAGCAGACAATCCCAGCCGATGCCGTCAATGAGTCTAGCGGTGCTGCGCTCGCTGGGCAAAACGCTTCTGGCGACGACGACGCCGCCATGCCAGCGAGCAACGCCATCATGCCCTGCGGTGTGACCGATGTTGTTGGCGGCAGCGACGTTAGGGTCAATACGACCGTGGTTCCCCGCTACACGGACTGCGCGCTTCCGAGCAATGTCACACTCGAAAAGGGCCAGTCGTATACCTATGATTTTCCCGATGTTGAGGGCGGCATGCCGGATGAGCCGCCCTGCGAACTTGTCGAAACCAAGTACTACCGGGCCGATGCTGTTTCGGGCACTCTGGCTGAAGTCCAGGACACATCTATGTCCGATGTGACGGCTCACTTTGAGCCTGTTGGCGATCACATGAGGCTGACGCTGACCTTTACGGGTGGCGCGGCAGGCGGCTCGTATCGACTCGCGCGCAATGAGGCTCTCTATATTGGCACGGCACTGGAGTATACCGGAACTGACTATGAAGGCAGCTCGACTATCCTCAACGAAACCAGGTACGATTATTACCTCCGCTACGCCATCAATAGCGAAATTACGCTCGTTGCGTCAGAAAACGAAGCCCTCCATAACCTGGACGTCAACGACGTGAAGACCGACTACGCGCCCGGCGAGGCGCCGCGCGCGACCGCGACGATCCCCGCTGCCGATGCCGATAAGTATGAGATCGCCTATGAGTGCTGGGAAGAGATGGATGGCAGCGACCCTGCGGAGCTCAAGCCCGTTGCCTTCTGGTATTCCGACCCCGCAAAGTACACGCCGGGCATGAAGAAGATTGACCACTTCGAAGAGGGCAAGTTCTACATGTATTCCGTCGAGCTGAGGCTCAAGGGCGACAATACCGTGGCCGATGACTGCAATATGAACGTCAACGGTCATTGGGCGCACCACATCAAGACCGTCAACGGCGTCTTCGCCCCAAACGCTGACAATATGCTGTGCGAGCAGCCAATCGACGAATGGCGCGCCATCGACGTTATCGAGATTAATGGCGTCACGACCACCTTTAAGGCGGGCGATAAGCCGGTCTTTACGGCGAGTGTTCCGACGGGCTCCAACTCCCTTCCTCAGTGTGAGTACTGGATGGGCAGCGATGGCAGCGAAGTGAACTCTCAGAAGTTCTGGGATCAGAACATCACGAACCACATCGACGTCTTTAAGCCTGGCGTGACCTATCGCTACGGTATCTACCTCAAGCCCGCGCGCGGCTTCTACTTTACGCCCGACACCAAGCTGGTGATCAACGGCCAGGAGTGCGGCTACCAGATGGGCGAAGCGAGTGTAGTTGATCCCGAGAGCGGCTGGATCTACACCCTGTGGCTCAACACCGATCTGACCTTTACGCCTGAAGCCACGCCGACTCCCGATTCGCAGCCTACGCCGGATCCCAAGCCGACACCGCAGCCTGAGGTTAAGCCCGAGACCAAGCCCGAAGTGAAGCCCGAGACCAAACCCGCGGCCAAGCCGGCCACGACAACCGCCACGACCAAGACGGTTGAGAAAACCACGCAGGCCAAGAAGGGCGATGCTGTCCTGGCTACCACGGGGGATACCACCGCATTGACGGTCACCGCCCTTGGTATCGCCGGCGCAACCGTTGCCGCCGCCGGCATCGCCGCGACCAAGCGCCGCAAGCGCTAGGTTTTGATGACGGCGCCCATCCTCGGCTTTTGCAAGATCTCAATCTGTAACACCAAGCGGGGAATTTGACCTCTAGCTGTTACAGATCGAGACAAACCGACCGGCCGAGTCCAAAACCACCACAAAGGCGCCTGTCCCCTTTGTGGTGGTTTGCGCAGGTAGAACGGTAGGTTCGTATATATGAACCTACCGTTCGCTTTGTATTTGGGCAACGATTACGCTGGATGACTTTTGGTTTGTAAGAAAGGAACGACCATGAGGTGGACTACTGTTCGAGCGCTTTGCCGCCGCCTGACCGTTGCCACAGTGACCCTCGCCATGGTGACGGGTTCGTTGCCTGTGGGCGCGTTTGCCGAGGCGCTCACCACCGATAGCACCTTTGTGCAGACGGACAACGGCCATGCGGACGACGCCGCCTCCGCCGATTCGGCTGACGCCCAAACGTCAGACTCTGCTTCCGCCGACCCCACGCCCGATGCCGGCGCTGTCGACCCCACAGCGCTCGATACCGGTGACGCCCCGACACCTCCAGCATCCGAGATTGCATCGGCGGCGGGCCTGACGGGCGCCGGGCAGACTGAGAGCACGCCTGCGGGTACGCTCGCCACCGATCTTGTCGAGGGCAAGGAGCTCGCCGAGCAGCAGAAGCAAGAGGAGGCTTCCGGTGCCGAGGCAACCTGGAACGAGGAGCTTGAGCTCTGGGCAACCTCGAAGGGCGCTACGGGCGTAAAGGGCGAATACGATGATGGCTGCATAGCCGGCGAGCAGACCCCCGCGCAGTACTACTTCTCGATCGATAGCCTCACCAACGAAATTTCTATCGAGTATGGCGACGCGGGCATTACCACGTTGGAGGTGCCCTCGACCATCGACGACAAAAATGTCGTAAGCCTTACGGGTATGGGAAGCGCTGCGCTCACATCGATCACCTTCGCCCCTAATTCGCATGTCCGCTCGGTTGGAGGCTTGGGCGGCAGCAGCATCAAAGAGATCGCACTGCCCGATTCGGTCGAGGAGCTCAAGAGCTATGCATTCTACAAAAGCAAGACGCTCCAAACGGTAACCTGGCCCAACAACGCGGCCTTTACCACGATTCCCGAGCAGGCCTTTAAGGAATGTGAACAACTTGACGACAAGGTGGTGGCAACGCTGCCGCCTTCGGTCAAAACTATTGGCTATCTTGCATTCGCCTATTGCGGCGTGCCACAGTTCTATGTCTCGGACACAACAGTGCTCACCTTTACGCGGATCAATGTGCCGGGCACGGTGGAGCGGATTGAGCGCAATGCCTTTGACGGGTGCTCGCATGTGTCGTCGGTGACGATCGGCGACGGCGTTAAATATATCGGAGCGCACGCGTTCGCCTCTCTTGATCCTGCGATTGCCGGCAAAGAGATTGTGCTACCCAAAAGCGTGGAAATGATAGAGTGGGGAGCTTTTGAGAACACGAGATACGGAAACGAGACGAACCATAATGCCGTTGCCCTGCGCGTGATGAACCCCGATCTTCAGTTTGGTGAGGCGGGCTATCCGGGCGACTATAATGAGCGCGTGACAATCGATGGCGTAACGTATGCGATTCCCTTTAGTGAAGGCCAGACCATCTATGCCTATGCGACCGATTCGGCTGGCAACCCCTCGATGGTCAAAAAGCTTGCCGATGCCGTGGCCGATCGCAAGGACTCCGTCGATTCCTCGAAGCCTGCCTACACGTTTGAGTGGATGGGCGAGGCGGCCCAGGTGACGGGCAAACTTCCCCAGAACGCGACGGCTACACTCGTGCAGGCGGGGCAGTCCACGCCGCTGGCGGTTGGCGATGACGGCAGCTTTACAGCGGACGCTCTCTCCAAGACAGCAGCCACCCTGCGCATTTCGCTCAGCGGTTACTATGACATGGTGCTGGCGCGCCCGGGCGACCAGATGACGGGCACATGGAATATCGGAGAGATTAAGGCGGAGGACTTTACCAAGATTCCGTCCTCGCGTGCGATTGAGCTCAACGTGGGCTATCTTGAACCGATTGTGGGCCAGGATAAGACCGAGCGCATTGAGCTCGATAGTCTCGATAACATCGATCTGACGGTGAAGAGCGGCGGCAAGACGCTTAAGCCTGCCAAGGGTGACAAGGAAAACGACTTCCGTATCCAGGGCACAGCACTCGTGGTGTCGCAGGCCATTGCCGACGCGGACCAGGATCTGGAGATAACGCTCGAGCCCAAAGACAGCCTCAAGCTGGGTGGGGCGACGGCGACGGTGAAGCCCTCGGCTGGTAAGGTCGATATCGACTTGAAGCCTTGGGGTACGGCGACGGTCACGACCAAGGGCGACTACCAGGGAGCCAACCACGTGCTGGTGTTTCGTACGTCCGACGGCAAGCTAGTCGCCGACGGCGTCACCTATCTGATGGGTTACGAAGACGATGGCACCACGCCTATCATGAAGGCCGAGACGCCGCGCCTTAAGGCCGGTTCGTACACCATCGTCGCCTTTAACAAGACGAGCTACGACATTCAAGCGACGAGCTATTCCACGTTTAGCCGGCTAGGGCTGACCGTGGGTAAGCATATCGCGCAAAAGCAGGTGAAGATTGAGGACGGCAAACAGCTCGACGTGACGCTCGACGTGCCGACGTTTGACGTGGAGGCCTATCGTGCCGAGCGCGGGCTGACGGCGGGCTCGGTTATTGCTGATTCGTCCGCGGTCGTTGGCGTGGAGACCGAGCTGCGCATTCATTACGAGCTCAAGGACAGCCAGGCTGCCAAGATTGAGATTCCGCTGGCCAAGGATGCTGTCGAGGATGTGTCCGCAGGCTCTCGCGATCCCGGTGATAGCTCCCGTACATGGTGGACTGACGCGACGTGGGAGGGCGACAACCTCGTTCTCGATATGAAGAAGGGCATGGGCGCCGATGTGTTTGTGCGCTTTAAGCCTAAGGCCGCGGGCATCTTTGCTATCTCGCCGCTTATTACGCTGGGCGAGGTGACATTGCCGCTGGGAAGCACCACGCTCGAGGTTAGCGGATCGCGCATCGAGGTCGACAGCACCGACGTCCACAGCCTGCTGGGCAATGTGGCCTACGTTTATGCGGCGCCCGGCAAAAGCGTGCAGCTTACCGTGGGCGCGGGCGCCTCGGCCGCAAAGTACACTGGCAAGACCAATAAACTCGGCCGTGCCAAGATTGAATACGACCTGCCGCAGGATACGCTTGCCGCCGAGCGCGTGACGCTCGAGGCGCGCGTGGGCTCGACCGACGTCGCCGCTGCTGCCGCAGAGGTGACGGCTCGCAACTATGTGCGCTATGTTCCGGGCGCTTCGGTCTGGAACTTTGATGTGACGTATCGTGGCGGTACGCAAAACCTGGTCAAGGACGGCAAGGACACCGGCAAGAGCCTGTGGACCTTCCATCATCTGCCGCAAAAGAAGAACGCCTACTGGACCTTTGACATCACGCTCGAGGTGGGAAACGAAGAGGCCGCCGACACGCTCGACCTGTACGTGGACTGCGTGGATGGCAAGACGGTGACGATTCCTCTGACTCAAAAGTCGCGCGAGGGCACCCGTGTGCGCTATGTAGCGGAGTATGTGGACGAGGGTTACCTTAAGCTGCTCGACGAGTTTAACAAGGCGAATGACTCGACCTATGTGAACTGCGGAAACTTTGAGCAGATCTTTATGCCGCAGACCTACCGCATCTCCAATGCCCAGCTTATGACCATGCTGAGTTTTGATGCCAACGCTTCGGCCAAAAAGCATTCCGCCGCGGCCGAGGAGCGCCAGCAGGAGTTCTCGAATGCCGTGCAGCAGTGGCACGAGTATATGATGGATAACTCGTTTAATGATGTCGACGAGGCCTTTAACGACGCGATTGACCAGATGGTCGCCGATGCGTTTGCCGAGGAAGAGAAGGGCGGTAAAGAGGACGAAGCCCAAGGTGGAGCTGCCCGCAAGGCTCGTCGCGCCCCCGCCGCCAGCGACGGCGAGGGTGATGATGCTGGCAACGACGAGGCCGCGCAGTTTGCCGCCGAGCTCAAGGCCGCGGTCGGCGGGTCGTCGGCGCTGCTAACCCAGCAGGGCGACAGCTACGGCGTCAATGTGGACAAGATGATCTTTGAGGACGCGTATGGCACCGGCGAGGATTGGTACCAGGAGCTCGCGTCGGCTCAGGGTGCAAATGCGGCGGACGCGGCGGCCATCAAGGAACTTGTCGACCATGCGTCGCGAGCGGAGTTTATTGCCCAGCAGGCCGAGGATCTGGTGGGTCAGTCGATGGGTATCGGCCAGCTCAACCAATACGGAAGCTGGAATGACGCAACCGCTGCGGCGCTCAACAAGTGTGCGGGCATTAAGGCCAGCGAGTACAACGGCCAGTCGACGAGCGGGTTTAACGATTTGGGCCAGGCGCTCGGCAGCTCGCTGAGCTACAAGGCGGCTGACGACGATACCGTCAAGGGCTTTAAGGTCGCCGCGCCCGATGGCGAGCAGACGGCCTATATCGAGTCGGAGTTTATCGAGAACTCCAATAACAACAAGAACCAGGCGCTTCTGTTTAACTCGATCGCCATGCAGTGTGACATCCTGGACAACCTGTACGACAACTGGAATGTGGTCCATAGCCTCAATAACTCTACGATTCGCGGCTGGCTTATGGCTTGGAAGCGCAACGGCGACGTGAGCGCCCATATGAAGCTCATCCGCACGATTCGCTCACTCAAGAGCTATAAGATTGAGTGCGAGATGTTCGGACAGGTCTTTAAGACCGATGCGTGGAAGGCGGCCGGCCAGGCGTTTCCCGCGGCGACCCAGGGCATCGGCATCTTTACCGGCATTTACGGCGTGAACGATGCCAGCAAGAACTGGGAGAACGTGAACGTTCGTATGCAGAAGGTGAAGGGCGAGCGCGAGGGCTATGAGCTTCAGCATACGCGCTTGCTTGCCAAGCCCGAGAAGACCGAGGACGACTGGAAGTGCATTTACGCGCTGCGCGACGCCATGGAGAAGGCGCGTGCGTTTGAGGATCTGCTGTATCGCCAGCTCTGCCACGACAGCACCGATGTGGCGGTGGGCTCCATTATGACAATCGCCGGCGTGCTGACGGCCGGTTCGGCGGGTACTGTGGTGGGCGCTGCCTATGACGCGGCTTCGACCAGCGTAGGTTCGGAGCGCGCGATTAAGCTGACCAATGCCGAATGCGCCTACGATGTTGCCTGCGAGCAGGTGGAGCGCGCATGCCAGAATCGTATTACGGTCAACTGGGGCGAGCTGACCGACGCCGAGGTCTATAACGCCAACAAGGACGGCTTGATCTCGGACGAGAAGATGCAGTCGATCTTTGAGGCGCGTTATCGCAATGTGGCTGCCAAGGCTGCACCCGACCCTGCGGGCGTGGTGTACGAGGGCCTGCTGTCCAATACGGTCGAGGGCGCAACGGTTGAGCTGTGGAGCGCCGACGATGCGGCCGGTACCAATGCAGCGCTTTGGGATGCCGAGGAGTATGAGCAGGACAACCCACTTGCAACGGGTGCGGACGGTGCGTACAACTGGAATACGCCGACCGGCTGGTATCAGGTGCGCGTGACCAAGGACGGGTATGAGGAGGCGCGTTCGGCTTGGCTGCGCGTGCCGCCGATTCAGACTGAGGTGAACATTGGCTTGGTGTCGACGGCGGCGCCCGAGGTGGCTTCGGCCCATGCCTATACCGATTGCGTCGAGGTTGAGTTTACGCAGTATATGGATGCGAGCGACGATGCCCTGGCCGCATTGTGCGCGCAGGGCTTGGGCGACGTGACGTATACGTGGCTCGACAAGCAGGGCGATCCCAATGGCAAGCCGCTGTCGCGCGTGCTGCGTATTCGCTATGCCGATGCGTGTGAGGCGGGCTCGACGGTGGCGTTTGAGCTCGACGGTGCTCGCAACTACGCCGGCACGGCCATGGCGCGCTGGGCAAGTGGCGAGCTTGTCGTGGGCGTTCGTGCCGACAAGCTCAAGCTCAACGTGGAGCAGGCTGTGACCATGCTTGAGGGCAGTGATTTTGAGCTGGTGGCGCATGTGACCGATAAGGCGGGCAAGCCGTTTGCGGGCGCCAAGGTTAGTGTTGGGCTGGAGTCCTCGGCTATCTGCTCTGTCGATGCCACCCAGGCCGTGACGGGCGAGGACGGCGCGGCGACGTTTGTGCTGCATGGTGCTCTGCCCGGTTTGACGACGTTGACGGCGGCGGTGGACGGCACGGCGCTATCCAAGCAAGTCGACGTTCGCGTGTCTGCCGAGGCAGTGCGACCGGCGCGACCGGTGGCGACGATTGGTGCGACGACGTTTGGTGCATGGTCGCCCAAGGAGAACTACATTACGGTGCCCAAGGGCACGAAGCTGGAGCTTTCGGCCGAGGATGGCACGACGATTTGGTACACGACTAACGACACCTGCCCCTGCCGTGACGAAGGCCGCGTAAAGTACACCGAGCCTATTGCGCTCGATAGCAACATGTATGTGCGCATTGCGGCACAGCGCCCTGGCATGTCGTACAGTGAGTATTCCGAGCGTCTGAACATTACGATTACGGTGACCGATGAGGCGACACCCGAGCCCAAGCCGGAGCCCGAGCCCAAGCCGACGCCTGGCGGCGGCGAGCAGGGTGGCGGTGCGGATGGCTCTGGTGGCGCCGGGGTCCCTGCGGGCAGTTTGACTTCGACGACGACCACGGTGACGACGAACAAGTCCAAGGGTAAGGGCAAGAACGGCAAGAAGTCCAGCGGCACGGAGCTCGCCAGCACGGGTGACTTCGCCGCGATGGCGGTCGCCGCCCTGGGCATCGCCGGCGCAACCGTAGCCGCCGCCGGCACCGCCGCGACCAAGCGTCGCAAGCGCTAGGTTTTGGTGACGGTGCCTATCCTCGGCTTATGCAAAATCTCGATCTGTAACACCAAGCTGCCCAAAACGGCTCCAGGTGTTACAGATTGAGATGAACAGGCAGATGTTCGCCAACCTAATGTCTCGATCTGTAACACGTAGCGAGGTATTTGATCTCTAACTGTTACAGATTGAGACAAAGCGGAGGCGGTTGGAGCAATATCTCGATCTGTAACAACTACAAGGCTCAACGGGCTCCAGGTGTTACAGATTGAGACAAAACGACCGGCCAAGTCCCCGACCGCCACAAAGGTGCATATCCCCTTTGTGGCGGTCGGTTGGCTGGCATAGAAAAAGTCCCCGCCGGGCGTGTGCTCGACGGGGACTTTGCCGTTTGGTGGCTAGCTCTGTAGGTGATTACTCGCCCAGCAGGCTCTTGGTGATCGAAGCGGCGGCCTTCTTGCCGGCGCCCATCGCCAGAATGACCGTAGCGGCACCGGTGACGATGTCGCCGCCGGCCCAGATGCGGGGATCGGTGGTCTGGCCGGTCTCCTCGTCGGCGACGATGTAGCCCCACTTGTTGAGCTCCATCTTGCCACCGATCTTCTTTGCGAAGGGGTTGGCGTTGGTGCCGATAGCCGAGATCGCGACATCGCAGGGAATCTCCTCGATGGCGCCCTCGATGGGCACCGGGCGACGACGGCCGGACTCGTCGGGCTCGCCGAGCTCCATCTTCTGGACCTTGACGGCGCATACGGAGCCGTCCTCGCCAGCGACAAACTCGAGCGGGGAGACGAGCGGCAGAACCTCGACGCCCTCGGCCTTAGCATGGTGCAGCTCGGCGCGACGGCAGGGCATCTCGTCCTCGGTACGACGGTAGGCGATGATGGCGTGCTCGGCGCCCAGACGCTTGGCGGTACGGACGGCGTCCATAGCCACGTTGCCGCCACCAAAGACGACGACGTTCTTGCCGTGCTTGGTGGGGGTGTCGTACTCGGGGAACTTGTTGGCCTTCATCAGGTTCACGCGGGTGAGGTACTCGTTGGCGAAGAAGACGTTGGGCAGGTTCTCGCCGGGGACGTTGAGGAACTTGGGCAGGCCAGCGCCGGTCGCCACGTAGATGGCGTCGAAGCCCTGCTCGAACAGCTCCTCGGCCGTGGCCATGTTGCCCACGACGGAGTTGTACTCAAACTTGACGCCCATGTCCTCCAGGCCGTCGATCTCGCGCTTGACGACCGCCTTGGGCAGACGGAACTCGGGGATGCCGTAGACCAGCACGCCGCCGCCGGTAAAGAAGGCCTCGAAGACGGTGACGTCAAAGCCGTTGCGGGCGAGCTCGCCGGCGCAGGTGATGCCGGACGGGCCGGAACCGACGACGGCGACCTTCTTGCCGTTCTTGGGGGCCATCTTGGGCGTGGAGGCGAGCTCGGGGCGGTCACCCAGGAAGCGCTCGAGCTGGCCGATGGCCACGGGCTCGGACTTCTTACCACGGATGCACTTACCCTCGCACTGGTTCTCCTGCGGGCAGACGCGGCCGCAGATGGCGGGAAGCATGGAGTCCTCGCGGATGGTATCGAGAGCGCCGCCGAAGTCCTTCTCGCGGATCTGCTCGATAAAGCGGGGGATGTTGATGTTGACGGGGCAGCCCTCAACACAGAACGGCTTCTTGCAGTTGAGGCAGCGCTCGGCCTCGGCCAGCGCCATCTCCTCGGTGAAGCCCTTGTCGACGGGGCGGAAGTCGCAGGCGCGCTCGGCAGCCGGCTCCTCGTTATCGGGGGTGCGGGGCGACTTCATATCGGCAACGAAACGACCGTTAACTAGTGGCATGCGCAGCTCTTTTCCTCATAGGCCTTGAGGGACTCGCCCTCTTCGGAACGGTAAGCGGCCTGGCGGGCACGAAGGTCATCCCAGTCGACCAGGGTGGCATCGAAGTCGGGGCCGTCGACGCAAGCGAACTTGGTCACGCCGCCCACCTCGACGCGGCAGCAGCCGCACATGCCGGTGCCGTCAACCATGATGGGGTTGAGGGACGCGGTGATGGGGGTGTCGTACTTCTGGGCGGTGAGGGTCGAGAACTTCATCATCGGAACGGGGCCGACGCAGAAGACCTGGCTCACGGCCTTGTCCTGCAGCAGGCGCTCCAGCGGAGCGGTGACAACGCCCTGCTCGCCGTAGGAGCCGTCGTCGGTGGTGATGTGGATGTGGTCCTCGTCGAGGAGCTCGCGGAACTGGTCCTCCATGAGCAGGAGGTCCTTGGTGCGGGCGCCCATGATGGCGTGAACTTCGTGACCGGTCTCGACCAGGTGCTTGGCGACCGGGAAGGCAATTGCCAGGCCGACGCCGCCGCCAATGACGGCGCAGGGGCCCTCGGCCATCTCGGTGGGAACGCCCAGCGGGCCCACGACGTCGCGCAGCGACTCGCC
>URDZ01000004.1:0-39195 GCA_900546725.1 uncultured Collinsella sp.
CCCCGCCGGGGAGCGCCCAGGTGCGCAAATGCGCGGCGCGTTCAAAGCCGCCAAGGCTGGCAACAAGAAACTCGCCGCCCCAAATGGTCCCATCGGTGCCGGCGCCGGTGCCGTCAAAGGCGATGCCAAGGACGCGCGCGTCGGTTGTAAGCTGGCCCGCGGCGATGGCCTCGGCCATTACGCTCGCGATATGCGCATGATGGTGCTGCACCTCGACGAGCGGCAGATTGCATTTTCGCGCCTGCTCGCGCGCCCACTGGCCCGATAGATAGCTGGGGTGTACATCGCAGGCCAAGGCGGCGGGCGCCAAATCAAAGAGATCTTCCAAGCGCGTGCGCGCGGCGTTCCAGGCATCGAAGGTCCCGCCGTTTTCAACATCGCCGATATGCTGCGACACAAAACAGGGCGCCTCGCCGTTCGTCCCTTCACGTGTGAGCGCAATCGTGGCCTTTTGTTGTGGCCCGCAGGCGAGCACGCAGGACGGAGCGCCGTCGAGCGCCGGCAACGGCAGCGGCTGGGGTGCATATCCCCGAGCGCGGCGCACGGGCATAACGGCGCCGTCGACCACGCGCACCACGGAATCGTCATAGCGCGAGAGAATCGCGCGGTCGTTACCGAGCAACGCGTCGGCGATGCCGGCGGCAACGAGGTGTTCCCAGGCAAGGTCGTCGTCGGTCTCGATGGGTTCTTCGCTCAGGTTTCCGCTGGTCATGACGAGCGCGTGCATACCGCAGACTTCTGCCGCGGCAAGCAACAGATGTTGAAGCGGCGTATAGGGGAGCATGACGCCGAGCTCGGGCAGGTCGTGCGCGACAGATGGCGCGAGGGCGAGGATGTCGGGGGAACCGTCGTTGTCCTCGCTAACAGTGCGCCGGCGCAGCAGCACGATGGGGCGGATACTGCCAGCGAGCAGATCGCGTTCAGCATCATCGATATGACACAGGCGCTCGGTATCAGCAAGACTACGTACCATGACGGCAAGTGGTTTGTTGCCGCGGCGTTTGCGACGGCGCAACTCGGCCACCGCCTGCTCGTTGGCAGCGTCACAGGCTAGATGGAATCCGCCCAGGCCCTTGATGGCGACGATGCCACCGCTGGCCAGCAGCTCAACGCAGCGCTCGATGATAGCGTCGCTGGCCTCGCGTGTGGTGCCGACGGCCGGTGTCGCGGACGAATTCCCGCACGCATTGCCGTTTACAGCCTCGCGCCACGTAATATGCGGCCCGCAATCAAAGCAGGCATCGGGCTGCGCGTGAAAACGCCGGTCGAGTGGGTCGACATACTCCGCAGCGCACTTGGGACACATGGGAAAACAATCCATCGACGTGGCCGCTCGGTCATAAGGCAGCGATCGGATGATGGTAAAGCGTGGGCCGCAGTTAGTGCAGTTGATAAAGGGGTAGTGATAGCGTCGGTCGGCGAGATCGAACAATTCGCGCAGGCAATCGTCACAGGTGGCGATATCGGGCGAGACGAGCGTCGTGTGCGCGGTCTGGTCCTGCGACGCCACAATGTGAAAGCCCTGCTCATCGGCAGCGCTCCAGCCGCCAGGCTCCAAATCCGCAATATCGACTCGCTCAACGCGAGCTGCCGCAGGCGCATGCTCAGAAAGCGCGGCAACAAAAGCATCGAGCGCATCGGCCAAAGCGTGCGCCTCGATATGCACGCCGTCGCCCGCATTGAGCACCCATCCACAAATGCCATGTGCCATGGCCTCGCGATACACAAACGGTCGCATGCCAACGCCCTGCACAATGCCCGTCACATGAATATGCGCATGCCGCATGCGACACCCCTCATCAAAACCGACCAAAAAGGGACAGGTTTATTTTGGTAGGTAAAACTTCTAAACCTGCCAAAACAAACCTGTCCCTATTTGGCAGGTGCGCTGCGGGAAATCCCGCTACAGCCCCAGGCTCTGCTTGGTGGCGGCGCACGTGAGCTCGCCGTGCTTAACGCCGCGCAGGCCCAGCAGGCGGTCGGCTAGTTCGTAGACGCGCTCGCCGCGACCCTTGAGTGCCAGGATTTCCAAGCAGTTGTGGTGATCCAAATGCACGTGCATCGTCGATACGATCTCGTCGGTGTAGTCGTGCTGCACCTCGTCCAGGCGGCGCGTCAGATCGCCGGTGTGATGGTCGTAGATCATGGTGAGCGACCCGATAACGTGCTCATCGGGCGTGCGCATCTGCTCTTTGGCGATCGAGGCGCGAATCAAATCGCGCACGGCCTCGGAGCGGTTGGCCACGTCGCCGCGGCGCGCGATCTGCTCGTCAAAACGGCGCAGCAGGTCGTCGGGTGCGGTAACCGAAAAACGGACCAGCTCGGAGCCGGAGCCACTACAGTGGCAGCCCGCGTCACCGTCCGCCCCGTGCGGATGCTCGTGCTCGTACTCGCAGCAGTGCTCGTGTTCGGCCACCTTACACCAGCTTCACGGAGCCGACGGAGTTGTGGTCGGCCTCGATGGCTTCCTCGTAGCCCTCGAGCGCGTCATGCGCCTCGTGGAGCGCGGCCATGGCGGCCTCGAGCTTGGCGCCGATGCGCTCCATGTCAAAATTCTCGGTCGCATGCAGCAGCTGATGGCTCCACTCGTGAGCGAGCTCGATGGTGTCGTCGACCTGCTTGACGCTCATGGCAAGCTGGCTCATGTTCATTCCAACATCATGCATGGGAAATCTCCTTTTGTATGGGGCAGTTCAGTGGTTCAGATTTTACTACGCCCGCTCTGCGCGCAGCTGCATAAGAAAACGGGTACGAGTCTGTGCGACCCGCACCCGTTCACTGGGGGCTGTTTGTGACTACCATACTATCCGTGGTTGCACTCGGTGCATTCAGAAGTCCGGCGAGCGGCGTAAAAGCGCTCATGGACGGCAGGCAGACGGCAACATGTAACAAGCGTATTACAGATGCTTCTCCAGCAGCGCCTGCAGCCTCGCCTTGGGCAGAGCGCCAACCGAGCGGTCAATCTCCTCGCCGTTCTTAAACACAATCAGCGTGGGGATGCTCATGACGCCATACTTCATGGCCAGGTCCTGGTTGTCGTCGACGTTGCATTTGGCAACGGCAAGCTTGCCCGCCAGCTCATCGGCAACCTCGTCAACGATGGGCGAGAGGGATCGACAGGGCCCGCACCACGGTGCCCAAAAATCGACCAGCACGGGCAGGCTGTCGTTAACGATGGAATCGAAGTTCTCGGGGGTAATCTGATTAATGTCAGCCATGGTGACCTCCATAATGCGACGCGGCTCGGCCGCGTAAAACTCAGTACGACCGTGCTTATACCCAGCCGCCCGCAAAGCAACCACTCGCGGGCGGCTCTTTTATATAATGGTGGGCACGCAAACGATTGGAGAGCGCATGCCCACGTCACAAAGCCAGAAAAAAGAAGCCATCGCCCAGGCGACCGAGCAGGAGCTCGCATCGCTCGCGGGTCGTGGCGTGCGTATCGCGGGCAACGCGTGCTCGCCGATCGTGCTGGTCAAAGGCGATCTGGACGAGGCCGAGCGTTCGGGTGGCGAGCTTGCCGCCGGCCCGGATGGCGCGGCGTTGCGCAAGGCGCTTGGGGCCATCGGCTACGCTCCCGAGGATTTTTGCGTGCTGGCAAGCGTCGCCGGCGTGGGTGATGGGACGGTCGCGGTGGGCGAGACTCTGCCGTGCGAGCTGTTCCGTGAGGCGCTTGAGGCTTTGGACCCCGAGGCGGTGCTGCTGCTCGACAACAACGCGGCTGACGCCATGCGCGAGACCTACGCCGATATGCTCGTGGCGATCGATGACTTCGACACCGCCATGCTCAAGCCCGGCCTGGTCGCCCATGTGCAGGGCCGCCGCGTGCTCGCGCTCGATGGCTTTGAGGCGGCGCTGACCGACAAAGCGGCCAAGCAGCGCATGTGGGCCTACATCAAGCAGCTGACCCCGGCGGCCGCTCCGCTGTAGCGGATTGGCGCCGGTGAGCGATTGCCTGGCGGGCAAGACACGCCGCGAGATCGGCGCCGCACTTCTACATCACAGCGTGCAGCTCAAACCGATCGCCGTTAATGCGGAACTGACGGTTGCCGTTCATGCGCTCCACGGCAAGTTTGATGCTCTTGGTGCCAAAGCCGTGGCCCGCATGCCGGGTCACGGGCATGCCGTCGACCATGCGCGGCGCGCGGTCAAACGTGTTGGAAACTAACAGCAGCAGCTGGCCGTCCTCTAATCGCAGGTCAAAGTCGACGAATCGCTTTCCCTGGGGCGCGGCGCTCGCGGCGGTGATAGCGTTTTCCAAGGCATTTGAGAGCACGCTAAACAGGTCGGCGTCACCTACGTGGATGGTTTCGGGTACGGCGGCGCGCAGGTTGGCGGTAATGCCGTTTCTATTGATATCCGAGTTAAATGACGAAAGCGCGATGTTTACGGTCTCGTTGGCGCAGAAGCGGCGTACGGCGGTGCGATCGCCGGCTTCGCAGAGTTCATCGATGCGTTTGAGCGCCTCGTCGGTGTGGCCCTCCTCAATTAAAGCGGCCAGGCCGCGTAGGAAGTGGCGTATATCGTGGCGAAGAATCGACAGCTCGCGCCCAGATTGACGCCAAGCCTCGAGCTCTTTGATGGCGGCGCTGTCGCGGGTTTCGAGCATCCAGCGCTCTCGCTCGGCGGTTTCCTTTTCTTCGTATTCGCGCAGGTAAACGGCAAGAAACATAAGATAGAAGGCACAGAGCGCAAATGCCAAAAACTCAACCGTTACCACCGAGCCCGAGTGGAACAGCGTGGTGTAGACGTTGGTGGCATAGTCAAAGACGTAATAGACGAGCGGCAGGATTAAAAGGATGCCCAGCTCGGTGGTGCTTTTAATCGCCAAGCGTGGACCGATGTCGCCGGCCCAATGCAACAGGACGGCAAAGACGGCGAGTGTGGTCGCGATGCGCGCCAGATAGTACGCGATCTGCGAATCGGTTGCGGCAAAGGCGGCGATGCCCATCCAATTGCTGAACTGGCAGCTCAGATAAGCACTCGTAATGCCGAGCGCGGCAAGCAGCGGGCTCAGGCGGTAGCGCGCACACAGGTAGACGATAAGCGGCAGGTGCACGGCAAGTGGATAAACCTGTCGGGCAAATAGTTCGCCGCCAACGACATTGGCGATCGAAAAGGCAGCGCCGGTCACGATGCCGACCAACACCAGTTCAAGCGCATGACGCCGGTTGATCTCGACACCGCACAGCGCCGCCGAGGCAAAGACGCCAAAGAGTAGCGTCGTGGCGTGGTGGATTGCCCAAAGGACCATTTCGACCGAGGAGACCATCAGTGTCTCCCACCCTCAAAGCGCACCGCAAAGTAGGCGTCTTGGAATCCCTGCTTGCAACTGCGCGAAAGCGGGATGCACGCGCCCGAGCGCATGACGATGTCCGTGCGGTCAAAGTGATCGATATTGCGCAGGTTGACCTGGTAGCTGCGGTGGCATTTAAAGAAGACTGCGTTTTGCTCCAAGCGGTCCTCGACGCTGCGGAACGACTCGAGTGCCTCGATATCGCGTCCGTCGCGCAGGTGGAAGACCACGTGCTTGTTGCGCGCCTCGGCATATTCGATGTCGGACAGGCGCAGGGCGTGGTAGCCAAAGGAAGTTTTGATCACGAGCTCGTCGGTTGCCGCCGGGCGCATGCTCGAAAGCTCGTCGAGTAACTGCGCCAGGCGTTCGTAAGTCACGGGCTTGAGCAGATAGTCGAAGGCGCGGACCTCGTAGGATTCCAGCGCGAACTCGGGCGACGAGGTGAGGAACACCAGGCGCACGGCGGTGTCGGCCTGGCGCAGTTCGCGTGCGGTGTCCATGCCGTTGACGAGCGGCATGATCATGTCGAGCAGAATGATGTCGGCGCGCGATGCGGCATGGCGGGCCAGCAGGTCCTCGCCGCGCGTGACGAGCGCAACATCGACCGTCGTGCCCGTCTCGGTCGACCAACGGTCGATCATCCGGTGCAGTCTATCTAGAAAAGCGACATCATCGTCGCAGGCAATAATCTTGAGCATTCTAAGCCCCCTTAGTAGTTCGATTTTGCCACATTGGGTGCGGACCGCTTGTGGGGGTGCGGACCGTTTGCGCCCCACGGCGTGCAACTCGCGCCAAGCGGTGTTGCGGTGGCGAAAGATGCCTCCTGCGCTATCGAAAGCCCGGCTATCCTCAGCTTGCCAGTTCGAAAATGGACTTGCCACATGATTGAATCTTTATTTCAACTTTACACCTAGGTTTACAGCTGTCTTGTCAGCTGTAAACCTAGGTGTCATACTAAAGCCCCAAGATTCGCCAAAAGAGAGGGGCCTTGATGGCACAGAGCGCGAACATGGATGCGTCGGAGCTTGCACGCGATATCGCGGCCGGCCTGGCATCGGCAACGACGGCAACGGAGCGTGCGGCACTGGTGCCCGCAGAGCTCGTCGAGGCCATTCATCAACTAAAAACCCAACGTGACGCGGTAATCCTGGCGCACTATTACGTGGCGCCCGAGGTCCAAGCCGTTGCCGATTACGTCGGCGACAGCTTCTACCTGGCAAAGCTCGCCAAAAGCCTGCCGCAGCAGACCATCGTGCTGTGCGGCGTGGAGTTTATGGGCGAGAGCGCCAAGCTGCTTAATCCCACTAAGACCGTGCTGCTGCCCGAGCCGGGCGCGGACTGTCCCATGGCGCACATGGTCAAGCGCGAGACGGTCGACGCGGCGCGCGCCGAGTACGGCGACGACCTGGCCGTGGTGTGCTACGTCAACTCCACGGTCGAGATCAAGAGCTGGAGCGACGTGTGCGTCACCAGCTCCAACGCCGTCAAGATCGTGTCCGAGCTGCCGCAGCAGCATATCCTGTTCATTCCCGACCAAAACCTGGGCCGCTTCGTAGCCGAGCAGGTGCCGCAAAAGCACGTCATCCTCAACAACGGCTACTGCCCGCGCCATCACATCATCACCGTCGAGCAGATCGTCGACGCGACGGAGGCCCACCCCGACGCGCTCGTGCTGGCGCACCCCGAGTGCAAGGCCGACGTCCTGGCCGAGGCCGACTACATCGGCTCCACCGCCGGCATCATCAAGTATGCCGAGGAGTCCGGCGCGAGCGAATTCATCATCGTGACGGTCCGCGGCGTGCTCTACGAGCTCGAGCGCCGCTGCCAGGGCACCGGCAAGAAGTTCTACTTCCCCGCGGTGCAGCCCACCTGCGTCAACATGGATCTCATCACGCTCGAGAAGCTCGTGCGCTGCCTGGAGACGGGCGAGGGCGAGGTGCAGATCGGCGTGTCGGACGAGGCTGCCGACCAGGCCAAGCTCACGCTCGACCGTATGCTCGAGTACGCAGCACGCTAGAACAATGTTGCATGAGGGACGGTCCCTTATGTCACATTCAAGGGAGAGGATTCCTGTGGAAACCAAGCAATACCCCGATATGGAGTGCGACGTCGTCATTGCCGGCTGCGGCGTGGCGGGTCTGTACGCGGCCCTCAATCTGCCGACGAGCACGCGCGTGATCATGCTCTCCAAGGGCGCGGTCGATGAGTGCGATTCGATGCTCGCGCAGGGCGGCATTTGCGTGCTGCCCGAAGGCTCGGACTACGATGCCTTCTTTGAGGACACCATGCACGCCGGCCACTACGAGAACCGCCGCGAGAGCGTCGACATCATGATTCGCTCGAGCCGCTCGGTCATCAACGACCTGCTAGCGATGGGCGTGGATTTTGAGCGCAAGGCCGACGGCAGCCTCAATTTTACCCGCGAGGGCGCGCACAGCCGTCCGCGCATTGCCTTCCATGCCGACATTACGGGCAAGGAGATCACGACCAAGCTGCTCCAGGCCGTTCGCAAGCTGGACAACGTGCAGATTTTGGAGCACGCGGCCATGACCGACATCCTGACCGCCGAGCGCGATGGCGCCACGGTGTGCACCGGCGTCGTCGCCGTAGCCGTGGACGAGGACAACTCGGTTCGCCCCGCCGACGAGCTGGCAAATGCCGTTGAGGGCGTGCATGCCGGTAAGCCGTTTAAGATCCATGCCCGCCACACGCTGTGGGCGACGGGTGGCATTGGCGGCGTGTACGACCACTCGACCAACTACCCGCAGCTCACGGGCGACGCCTGCTACATCGCTCAGGAGCATGGCATTAAGATGGAGCACCTGGACTACGTGCAGATCCATCCCACGGGTCTGTTCTCGCCGCAGCCGGGTCGCACGTTCCTGATCAGCGAGAGCTGCCGCGGCGAGGGCGCGATTTTGCTCAACGCCGCCGGCGAGCGTTTTACCGACGAGTTGCAGCCGCGCGACGTTGTCGCCGCCGCCATCCGCGAGCAGATGAAGCAGGACGGCACCGAGCACGAGTGGCTGAGCTTTGCCCCCGTCGAGCGTGACGTGGTGACCGGGCACTTTGCCAACATTCGCGCGCGCTGCCTGGAGGACGGCCGCGACATCTTGGACGAGCCCATTCCCGTTACGCCGACGCAGCACTACTTTATGGGCGGCGTGTGGGTCGACAAGGACGGCCGCACCTCGATGCCCGAGCTCTATGCCGCGGGCGAGACGGCTTGCAACGGCGTTCACGGCAAGAACCGCCTAGCTTCCAACAGCCTGCTCGAGTCCCTAGTCTGGGGTCGTCGCGCTGCTTGGCGTATGCGCACCGGCGAGTCGCTGGCCGTGGAGCAGGCGGGCGAGCCCGCGCTCGATGGCCGTCATCGCGCCCTGAGCGCCGACACCCTGGCAATCGATGATTTGGCCCGTGCCGCCAGCACGCAGGCCGTGGAGGAGTAGACCATGAATCCCATTACCATGAAACTCGTCGTCGATGATCTGATTCTGCAGGCTCTGCGCGAGGACATTACGTTTGAGGACGTGAGCACGGCGAGCGTGTGCCCCACGGCGCGTCCCGCTACCGTTGAGCTTATCGCCAAGGCCGATGGCATCATCGCCGGCTTGGATGTGTTCGCCCGCACCTTTGAGCTGCTGGATTCGCAGAGCTCGGTGCTGCTCGACGTTGCCGATGGCGACGAGGTGCACGCCGGCGACCATGTGGGTCAGGTGCGCGGCGATGCGCGCGTGTTGCTTTCGGGCGAGCGCGTGGCGCTCAACTACCTGCAGCGCATGAGCGGCATCGCTACCTACACGCACAGCATGGCCGCGGCGCTCGAGGGAACCAAGACCGTGCTCGTCGACACGCGCAAGACCACGCCGGGCATGCGCGTCTTCGAGAAGGCCGCGGTCGAGATCGGCGGCGGCAGCAACCACCGTTACAACCTGTCGACGGCCGTCATGCTCAAGGACAACCACATCGATGCCGCCGGTGGCGTGACGCGTGCGATCGAGATGGCGCGCGCCCATGCATCGTTTACCACGACGGTCGAGATCGAGTGCGAGAACCTGGACATGGTGCGCGAGGCCGTGGAGGCCGGCGCCGACATCATCATGTTCGACAACATGACCCATGACGACATGGCCGCCGCTATCGAGCTTATCGCCGGTCGCGCCAAGACCGAGTGCTCGGGCAACGTGGACGCCAGCAATATCCGCGCCCTGGCTGATCTGGGCGTCGACTACATTAGCTCGGGCGCCCTGACGCACTCCGCGCCGATCCTCGACCTCTCGCTTAAGCACCTGCGTCTGCTGGACGGTAAATAATGGACGCCCGCGAGCGTCGCCGTGCCATCATGGCCGTGCTCGAGGGGGCCAAGGGGCCCGTATCGGGCAGCACGCTTGCCCGCGAGGTGGGTGTGAGCCGCCAGATCGTGGTGCAGGACATCGCCCTGCTGCGCGCTGATGGGCACGATATCGTGGCGACCAACCGCGGCTACGTGTTGCAGGAGGCGCCCAGCAGCCCCGCCGTGCCTACGCGCTTGGTCAAGGTTCGCCACGGCGTGGAGCAGGCAGGCGATGAGCTCACGAGTATCGTCGACGCCGGCGGCGCCGTGCTCAACGTAATCGTCAATCACCGCGTGTACGGTAAGATTACGGCCGACCTGGACATCCGCAATCGTCGCGATGTCGAGCGCTATCTGCGCGATATCGAGAGTGGCAAGAGCTTTCCGCTGCTAACGGTGACGAGCGGCTATCACTTCCATCGCATTGCGGCGGAGGACGAACAGACCCTCGACGAGATCGAGGCGATGCTCAAGGAGAAAGGCTACTTGGCAGACCTACTGCCCTACGAAGACGACCTATCGTAGCCGACGCTGCAAACGTCCCTAGGCGGCAATCTGACGTTCAATCGTCGGTCGCGTACAAAAGTACGCTTCCCTCCTCTTTCACGTCACCTTGCTCGCTTAGGGACGTTTTCGCTGACGTGAGCTCAACCTGCGACGGTGTCAAATTAGTTATCCGCACAAAAAAGAGGCCTCCGCGGCGATGCGGAGGCCTCCTTTTTTGTGCACGGTGTACTTTTGAGTGTGCAGGTGGGGGAGTTGTTACTCCTCGACGATCTCGGTGATCGCGCCAGCGGGGCAAGCGTCCTGGCAAGCGCCACAGGCGACGCAGGAGTCCTCGTCGGCGACGGTAGCGACGTCCTGGAGCTCCAGAACGCCAGCGGGGCAGGAGTCGACGCAAACGCCACAAGCGATGCACTCGTCGGCATCAATTACGGGATGAGCCATGGTAGTTTCCTCTCTGTTGACCGACGCTACAGGCGATGCGCGCCGGTTTGATTCGGGCAAAAACATACCACGGGAGCGACCGTTTGCAATACCCTCTGGCCGGCATCTTCATACCGTTCGCCGAGTATGCCACGGCTTACTAAAAAACATGCAGGTGAGGCCGATGAGCTGCGCAAATGTTAGCTAAAGGTGACTTGAAATATTGGGCGATTGAGCGCGCCTGCGGAAAGGGCATCCCGTAATCTACGTCCAAAACGGGTCGTGCTTTCCGGTCGAGCCTTCTGGCGGAAACTGCGTCCCGGAATCGGTGCTCAAACCGGGATGTAGTTTCCGGTCGAGCCTTCAAGAGGAAACTGTGTTCCAGAATTCATGCTCAAAACGGGCCGCGCTTTCCTCGGGGTCGCCCAAGACCGTTCCGTGCGGCTCCGGACTCAAGCCTCAGCCATCTCTACATAGATCTCAATAGATCTGCCGAGAACTTAAACAGCGCATCTACCTGCGCATTTAAGAACCTAAACTCTCAGCAATAAGAAATCTTATATGAATTGACTTAGATTTTGTATATTCCGGCCCATAAGGGGATACACTACATCCTGAAAGACAAGCCGAAACACCGCTCGGCAGACCGCCGAGTCGGTGCAAACGCACAAGAGAGAGGGAATTTCTAATGGGCAAGATTCTTGGTATCGACCTTGGTACTACTAACTCCGCTATGGCCGTTCTCGAGGGCGGTTCTCCGACCATTATCGTGAACGCCGAGGGCGACCGCACCACCCCGTCCGTCGTGGGCTTCCGTGCCGACGGCGACCGCGTCGTGGGTAAGGCCGCTAAGAACCAGGCTGTCACCAACCCCAAGAACACCGTGTTCTCCATTAAGCGCTTCATGGGCCGCAAGTACTCCGAGTGCACCTCTGAGATCAAGACCGTGCCGTATGAGGTCAAGGAGGGTCAGGGTGGCCGTGCCGTCGTCGACATCGAGGGCAAGGATTACACCGCCGAGCAGGTGAGCGCCATGACGCTCGCAAAGATGAAGGCCGACGCCGAGAAGTATCTGGGCGAGACCGTCACCGACGCCGTCATCACCGTCCCGGCCTACTTCAACGACGCCCAGCGTCAGGCCACCAAGGACGCCGGTAAGATCGCCGGCCTCAACGTCAAGCGTATCGTCAACGAGCCGACCGCTGCTGCTCTTGCCTATGGCCTGGACAAGCAGGGCACCGACCAGCGCATCCTGGTCTTCGACCTGGGCGGCGGCACCTTCGACGTCTCCATCCTCGACCTCGCCGACGGCGTGTTTGAGGTTCTGTCCACCTCGGGCGACAACCACCTGGGCGGCGACGACTGGGATCAGCGCGTCATCGACTGGATGGCCGATAAGTTCCAGCAGGAGAACGGTGTCGACCTGCGTCAGGACCCCATGGCCCTGCAGCGTCTGAAGGAGGCCGCCGAGAACGCCAAGAAGGAGCTCTCCGCCGCCCAGCAGACCACCATCAACCTGCCGTTCATTACCATGAACCAGTCCGGCCCGCTGCACCTCAACTACACGCTGACTCGCGCCGAGTTCGAGAAGATCACCCGCGACCTGCTCGAGCGCTGCAAGCAGCCTGTCACCAACGCCCTGCGCGACGCCAAGCTTAAGCTCTCCGATCTGACCGAGGTCATCCTCGTCGGCGGCTCCACCCGTATGCCCGCTGTCCAGGAGCTCGTCAAGACCATGACCGGCAAGCAGCCCAACATGTCCGTGAACCCCGACGAGGTCGTTGCCGACGGCGCTGCCGTCCAGGGCGGCGTGCTCACCGGCGACGTCGAGGGCATCCTGCTGCTCGACGTTACCCCGCTGTCGCTGGGTGTCGAGACCATGGGCGGCATCATGACCAAGATGATCGACCGCAACACCACGATCCCGACCTCCAAGACCGAGGTCTACTCCACCGCTGCCGACAACCAGACCAGCGTCGAGATCAACGTGCTCCAGGGCGAGCGCGAGCTTGCCCGCGACAACAAGTCGCTCGGTAAGTTCCAGCTGACCGGCATCCCGGCTGCCCGCCGCGGCGTGCCGCAGATCGAGGTCACCTTCGACATTGACGCCAACGGCATCGTCAAGGTCTCCGCTAAGGACAAGGGCACCGGCAAGGAGCAGCAGATCACCATCTCCGGCTCCACCGCGCTTTCCGACGACGAAGTCGATCGCATGGTCAAGGACGCCGAGGCTCATGCCGAGGAGGACAAGAAGCAGAAGGAAGAGGTCGAGGTCCGCAACCAGACCGACAGCCTGTGCTACTCCACCGAGCAGACCCTCAACGAGCTGGGCGACAAGGTTTCCGCCGACGTGAAGTCCAAGGCCGAGGCCGCTATCGCCGACGCCAAGAAGGCGCTCGAGGGCTCTGACGTCGAGGCCATCAAGGCCGCCGGCGAGTCCCTGCAGTCCGTGGCCTACGAGCTGGCCCAGGTTGTCTACGCCGACGCTCAGCAGCAGACCGACGGTGCCGCCGGCGCCCAGCCTGCCGACGATGACGTCGTCGACGCCGACTACGAGGTTGTGGACGACGAGGACAAGTAATCATGTCCGCCCGTAAAGCTCGCACGGAGGCGGCCGCCGTTGGTGCCGCCCCCGTTGACTCTGAGGAGAAGGACGTGAAGATTCCCGTAGAGGCCGCAGACGTTACCGAGGCCAACGAGGCCCCGGCCGCCGAGGCTGCCGAGAACCAAGTAGAGGATTCCAACAAGGAGGCGACGATGACCGAGGACGAGATGGTGGAAGCCGCTATCCGCGCCGGTGAGGAAGCCGCCGACAACGACTTTAAGCTCAAGTTCGAGCAGGCTCAGAAAGAGCTTGCCGACGTGCGCAACGAGCTCGATGCTGCGGCAGAGGCTCAGAAGGCCGCCGAGGACAAGGCAAAGGACGCCACCGAGCGCACCGCCCGTCTGCAGGCCGACTGGGAGAACTTCCGTCGCCGCACCGCCAATGAGCGTATCGCCGAGCGCGAGCGCGCGACCGAGAAGCTCGTCACCGCGCTGCTGCCGGTGGTCGACGATATCGAGCGTGCGATCGACCATGCCCGCAGCCAGGAGCTTGCCGACGACTTTAAGCAGTTCGTCGACGGTGTCGACGCGGTACATGCCAAGCTGCTCGATGTGTTTGCGCACGAGGGCGTTGAGCCCATCGACCCCAAGGGCGAGGCGTTCGATCCGCTCGAGCACCAGGCCGTGGGTCGCGTCGAGGACGCGTCGCAGTACGACGAGACCGTCAACGATGTGTACCAGAAGGGCTACCGCATGGCGGACCGCATCCTGCGCTCCGCGATGGTGACGGTGACCTACGGTGGCGAGAAGCGCCCCGCACCGGAGCCCGAAGCGGCGCCCGAGGATGCTGCGGCCGATACGGCCGAGAGCACCGAGGAGTAATTGAGAAGGGCCCCGGGGCAACACCCGGGGCCCTTTCTGGCCTAGTGACATATGAAAGCATGAGCCGCCGCCCGCTGGGCGGCGGATGAAACAGGAGAGGAGCTACGATGGCTGCAGGCAAAACCTTCTATGACATCCTGGGCGTATCCAAGAGCGCCTCCGACAAAGAGATCAAGAGCGCGTTTCGCAAGCTCGCGCAAAAATATCACCCCGATGCCGGCGGCGACGAGGCCAAGTTCAAGGAGATCAGCGAGGCCTACGAGACGCTTTCGGACGAGAAGAAGCGCAAAGAGTACGACCAGATGCTCATGTTTGGCGGCATGCCGGGCGCAGGCGGCGCGTATGGCGGCGGCTACGGTGCCGGCGCGGGCGCCAGCGGCTGGGGCGACATCTTCGACAGCATCTTTAGCGGCAATGGCGCCTGGGGCAGCGATTGGGGCTCGGGCTTTGCCGGGGCTGCGGGCGCTGCCGGTGCCGGCGCGGGTCGCAGCCGCGCGCGCAAGGGCGGCGACCTGTCGCTGACTGTCGACGTAACGGCCGAGGACGCGTTCCGCGGCGTGACTCACAAAGTCACCTATCGCATTCCTTCGACGGGCGAGCAGCAGACCATCACGGTCTCAGTGCCCGCGGGCGCGGTCGACGGCGGCAAGCTACGCTACAAGCGTCGCGGCGAGTATGGCGTTGCGGGTGGCGAGCGCGGTGACCTGGTCGTGACCACGCATGTGGAGGAGCACCCGCTGTTTAAGCGCAAAGGCGCCGATGTGACCATGGAGGTACCGGTCTCGGTCTACGAGGCGGCGCTCGGCTGCACGGTGGACGTGCCTACGCCCGGCGGTGCGACGGTCCGTTTGAAAGTGCCCGCGGGTACCCAGACGGGCAAGAAGTTCCGCTTTAAGGAGATGGGGGCGCCCGACGTTAAGCACCGTGGCCGCACAGGCGCGCTGCTTGTCGAGATTAAGGTGCAGGTCCCCACGAACCTGTCCGACGACGAGCGCGATGCCATGACCAAGCTGCGGAAGACCGACACGCGCGACTATCGCGAGAAGGTCAACCGTTACAAGGCGACGTACTAGGGCGGTCGCGGCGCGCGCCCGCGCCCGCGGGCTTATGATGGACGATAACGAGACGGAAAGGGGTCAGGTAGCATGGCCGAGGACAATAGGAACAAACCGCTGTACATGATCAGCGTGGCGGCCGAGCTGACCGGCATGCATCCGCAGACTCTGCGCGTCTACGAGTCCAAGGGCTTGGTGAACCCCCAGCGCTCGGGCGGCAACACGCGTCTGTATTCGCGTGCCGATATCGAGCGCCTGGAGCTTATCAACCAGCTCACCGACGAGGGCATCAACCTTGCCGGTGTGGTGCGTATTCTCGATATGAAGGAGCGCGCCGAGGAGCGCGAACGCGAGAACGAGAAACTCCGCGCCCGCGTGCGTCAGCTCGAGGAAGAGCTGCACGAGTACAAGATGCAGAAGAAGATCACCGCCCTGGCTCCGCGCGACGGCTCGGTTAACCCCGAGCAAGTCATGCGCAAGCTACTGGGTGCGGGAGGAGATCTGTAGGTTCCGCCGTTCTGCCGAACGGCGGCCCTGCCGACGCTGCGCGGGCCGCATTTGGACAATCTGACGTTCAACTTCAAGGGCGCGACCAGAAGGTCAGCGCCCTTTCGCTTCACGTCACCTTGTCTCAAATGCGGCTCGCTCTCTGTCCGTCCTCAACCTGCGACGTTGTTTTGGCTGGCACTTGGGGACGTTCCTTTTGTGCCGGCACTTGGGGACACTCCTTGCACCGATACCGCCCTCTGCTTTACTGAGATAAAGTGAACGCCGAGATTCGTAACCCGCTGGCAATCGTTCTATGGCACGATATTGAACGAATGTATGCTATGCGCCCGAGCCTTTCGGGCAGAGTGGGAGACAGTATGGTCAAGCTGTACGAGGACGGCATCTACCTGCGCGGTGGCAGCGAGGTTGTGCCCGCGGCCGAGGCTGCTGAGCGCGGCATTACGCAAACGCCCGAGGACGCCAAGCGCGGCACCATCGCTTATTCGATTCTTCAGGCACATAGCACGTCGGGCGACCCCGAGGCGCTCAAGATCCGCTTCGATGCCATGGCGAGCCACGACATCACCTTCGTCGGCATTATCCAGACGGCGCGCGCTTCGGGCATGGAGCAGTTCCCGCTGCCCTACGTGCTCACCAACTGCCACAACTCGCTGTGCGCCGTGGGTGGCACCATCAACGAGGACGACCACGTCTTCGGCCTTTCGGCTGCCAAGAAGTACGGCGGCATTTTCGTCCCGCCCCACATCGCGGTCATCCACTCCTTTATGCGTGAGAACTTCGCCGGCTGCGGCAAGATGATCCTGGGCTCCGACTCGCACACCCGCTACGGCGCCCTGGGCACCATGGCCGTGGGCGAGGGCGGCGGCGAGCTGGCCAAGCAGCTGCTGCGCGACACCTACGATGTCGCCTATCCCGGCGTCGTGGCCATCTACCTCACGGGTGCCCCGCGCCCCGGCGTCGGCCCGCACGATGTAGCGCTCGCCATCATTCGTGCCGTCTTTGCCAAGGGCTACGTCAAGAACAAGGTTATGGAGTTCGTGGGCCCCGGCATCGCGAGCATGACGACCGACTACCGCAACGGCGTCGACGTCATGACCACCGAGACCACCTGCCTCTCCTCCATTTGGGCTACCGACGAGGACACGCACGCGTTTTTGACCATGCACGGCCGCGGCGACGACTACCGCGAGCTCAAGCCCGCCGATGTCGCCTACTACGACGGCTGCGTCGAGGTCGATCTGTCGAGCATCAAGCCCATGATCGCCCTGCCGTTCCATCCTTCCAATGGCTTTGAGATCGACGAGCTCAACGAGAATCTTGAGGACATCCTGCACGAGGTCGAGCTCGAGGCCGCCAAGATCGGCGAGGGCAAGACGCACTTTAGCCTGCTCGACAAGATCGTCGACGGCAAGCTGCACGTGCAGCAGGGCGTTATCGCCGGCTGCTCGGGCGGCAACTACGATTCCGTGGTGCAGGCGGCCCGCGTGCTCAAGGGCGCCAACACCGGCTGCGGCGAGTTCTCGCTGTCGGTCTATCCCACGAGTCAACCCGTGGCGCTCGAACTCACGCGCCGCGGCTACATCTATGACCTTATGGAGGCCGGCGCGATCGTGCGTACGGCGTTCTGCGGCCCGTGCTTCGGTGCCGGCGATACACCTGCCAACAACGGCCTGTCCATCCGCCACACCACGCGCAACTTCCCCAATCGTGAGGGTTCCAAGCCGGGTAACGGCCAGCTGAGCGCCGTGGCCCTGATGGACGCTCGTTCCATCGCGGCGACCGCTGCCAACGGCGGCGTCCTGACGCCTGCGACCGACCTGCCCGAGGAGACCTGGGACGAGGCCTGCGAGTACACCTTCGACGACGCGCCGTACAAGAAGCGCGTGTATTGGGGCTTTGGCAAGGCTGAGCCTGCCGACGAGCTGGTCGAGGGACCCAACATCAAGCCGTGGCCCGCGATGGAGCCGCTCGGCGACGACATCCTGCTCAAGGTGTGCTCCAAGATTATGGACCCGGTCACCACGACCGACGAGCTCATTCCCTCGGGCGAGACGAGCTCCTTCCGCTCCAACCCGCTGGGCCTGGCCGAGTTTACGCTCAGCCGTCGCGACCCTGCCTACGTGGGTCGCTCCAAGGAGGTCGATGCCGTGGAGAAGCGCCGTGTTGCCGGTGAGGCTGCGGGCGACTTGGCCGAGCTCGATGCCGAGCTTGCCGGTGTGTTTGAGGCGCTGGCTAGCGCGGGTGTCGCGGCCGATGCCAAGACGACCGAGTACGGCTCCATGATCTACGCCAAGAAGCCCGGCGACGGCTCCGCCCGCGAGCAGGCCGCGAGCTGCCAGCGCGTGATCGGCGGCCTGGCCAATATCGTCCACGAGTACGCCACCAAGCGCTATCGCTCCAACGTGATGAACTGGGGCATGGTGCCCTTCCAGATGGAGACCGAGCCCAACTTTGAGGTGGGCGACTACGTCTTCGTGTCGGGTATTCGCGCCGCGCTCGACGGCGATCTGCAGAACATCGCTGCCTACGTGGTCCGTGCCGATGGTGCGGTTGAGCAGATTGAGCTCTACATCGCCGACATGACGGCGGAGGAGCGCGCCATCGTCAAGGCCGGCTGCCTGATCAACTACAACAAGTTCAAGGCCGCTGCCGAGTAACGCACATACTTGTCCGCCCCGGTTATACCTCTCCCTGCCGCTCACGCGCTTCGCGAGGGTCGCGTCAGAGAAAGGTATAACCGGGGCTACTTGTTAAGTGCTGCTCGTTGGGTCTTGAGGGGCGCTAAAATCGAGGTTGCAACTCTCCTCTATGGGGGAGTGCACCTTTGTTCATATGCTATCTAGAATTGACAGTATGAAGTTGGCGCTTTAAAGTGAGCTCAAAACACTCTCGTTTGTGGAGTTGAAGATGAAGCGTTGCACTTCTGTTTTGTTGCTGTTGGTGGCTTGCGTCGTCGCTGCTGCGGGCGTGGTCCTATTTGGCTCGCTTATCTTCTATGGGCCGAGTGGGGTTGAGCAGACGGTCGAGATGGCGTCCCTTGTTGCATCGATGCCCGGGCAAATGATTTCGGACGTTACAAAGCCCGATGAGATAACGCTCGATATCGAGGAAACGCCGGGCATTCTAAGCATAAGCAACTACCCCATGATTGAACTTGGCTCGTCTCGCTATACCAAGGACGAGAAGTTGTCCCGACAGGCGCTGGACTTGCTAAACGGGCGTTCGTTCAAACGCTGGGACGGTTGGGATGCCTATGAGCGCCGACGTGGTTTTGTGAACGGTGGCTACTATACAACGCTGAAGCTGTATTCATCTGATGGCAAACTGATGCGCACCGTTAACTACAATCCGGAATACGCAAAAGCCGGAGGTGGGGACGGCGTCTATATCCAAGATGGCGGCGTGACCTACATTCTTGAAGGCGACCAGCAGCAGGTGATCGATTTTTTGGATCGTTGCGTGATGGACGCGTACGACCAGACCTGCCTGCCCGACCCGCAGACTGCACGCGATAGTGGATCTGCTCGTACATGGCTGTTCGAGGATGAGATGCCCTGGAACGCCGAATCGGGAAGCACGGGCTCGGCAAAAGAGTAGAGAATGCGACCACCACAAAGGTGCCCCTTTGTGGTGGTTTTCTGTCTGTCTCGATCTGTAACATCTTGGCCGCTAAAAGTGGGTTTGGTGTTACAGATTTAGATTATCGGTTCAGGCATTTTCCGTTTGTCTCGATCTGTAACAGGTGGACCCTTATTTGCCGAGTAGTTGTTACAGATTTAGATAAATGGGAGCTGCTGAACATTTCATCTCGATCTGTAACATCTGGGGTCAAAAACGGCCGCTAGATGTTACAGATTGAGATGTTGAACGCCGGGGCCGAAGATCACCACAAAGGCTCCTGCCCCCTTTGTGGTGGTGGGGGCGAGCTCGATGTTGCCGTGCTCGTTGAACGACATTCTAATGAGCGTCTCTACAGGATTTCATCCGGGCTGGCGGGTTTGGTTGTTTTGGCGATGCCGAGTTTGGATGACGCGAAATCGTCAACATTGTCCTTAATTCCGTCTTTGGTGTAGACAGTGACCATATAGGTGCTGTGTCCGAACTCGCTCTTGTCGCGTGTTGCCCAGGCATCCCAGTAGGCGGCCCCGTTTCGCCCTTTGATTTTTCCGACACGGCGGAGTTCTGTTCGCTTTAATTTCTGGTTGCTATAGATGGTTCGACCGGCCTCCTCGGTGAGCCCACACTGTCCAAGCATCTTGTCGAGGACTTGGTTCATGTGGCGCTCATCGGTGTTTGGTGCGTAGTCGTAGGCGAGGGTGATGGAGTCGAGTGGCTGGTCGTCGATTAGATAGTTTAGCGCCTGAGGTCCAAGGCAGAAATAGGGGGAGCATCCGTCGATCTGACCGAGCAGTGGCAACTTTGACTGCCAACTTCCGGTGGGAATTGCATCTTCGTAGAACACGCCACGGCAGACAAAGGAGAGCGAGGTGGCACGCGAGCCGGCGTCGATCATCCCGCAGAGATCGAAGGGCGAGGCGATACCAAAAGAAAAGGGCGTGACGACGATAAGGAAGAGCATCACGATGGGTACGGCGAGAATGGCGATGACGTTGCGACCGGTGGAATGAGACGGCTTCATATGATCTCCCCGAGACAAAAAGCTGTTGAGGATAGATAGAAATAGATAAATTCAGATAACAAATTAAGTTTAATCTCATGGCGTGAGATGGTCGACCGTTAGCGTCGAAACCCACCACAAAGGTGTCTGTCTCCTTTGTGGTGGTGGGGAGTGGACGGCTTCTTTTGGTGATAGTGTTAGCTGGCGATATCATTAGTGCAGGTGGCGAAGGTTTGCATTGTGAGGTGTTTTGCCGTGAGCCGTTCTGCCCGTATTGGATTGATTGTCTTGGCGCTTGCAATCGCCGTGGTTGGTGTGGGCGTTGTTAGCATGGCGTTTCTGCCTATTGAGGTGACAGAACCGGTGGTCAAGCCCATGACTCAATCGGTCGAATTCCTGACCGACGACGTCAAACCTGAGACAATCACCGTCGATTTTGATGAGCAGCCCGCTGTGCTGGGCATTAGCAATTATCCGCATATTCAGCTTGGAGCCATGCGCTACACCATGGACGCGAGCCTAATCAGCAAAGCAACCGAGCTGCTCAAAGGCAAAACCTTTAAGCGTTGGTACGGATATGCGTCCTATCAAGCAAAAGCGAATGACATGGTTGGCGGGTGTCACTCATCCATCGAGTTGGACACTGCGAACGGCGCCAAGCTATGTGATGGCTCGTACGATCCGGGTTACGAGGGCAATGAGGGTCCGGGCATCTACATCATGGACGGCGATGCGGCCTATGTCATGGAGGGCGACCAGACCGAGCTCAACGAGTTTATGGGTCAGTGCATTCAGGATGCCTATGAACAGACCTGCCTGCCCGACCCGCAGACTGCACGCGATAGTGGATCTGCTCGTACATGGCTGTTCGAGGATGAGATGCCCTGGAACGCCGAATCGGGAAGCACGGGCTCGGCAAAAGAGTAGAGAAAGCGACCACCACAAAGGTGCCCCTTTGTGGTGGTTTTCGGTCTGTCTCAATCTGTAACATCTTGGCCGCTAAAAGTGGGCTTGGTGTTACAGATTGAGATTTTCGATTCGGGCGTCTTCTGTTTATCTCGATCTGTAACAGGTAGACCCTTATTTGCCGAGTAGTTGTTACAGATTTAGATAAACAGGCACCGCTGAGCATTGCATCTCGACCTGTAACATCTGAGGTCAAAAACGGCAGCTAGATGTTACAGATTGAGACAGTTGGTCGTCGGGGATGCAGCGGGTCGACGTCTCAGTACCCTATCCTTCAATCACTCAGAAAATCTTATATATAGAGACTTAGATTTGTGTATAAGATCGCGCAAAGCTGGCAACAATACTTCTCGAACAACGTGAAGCCGCCCCGTAGGGTGGCCGCCCCAAGAGAGGTGATTCCATGAGAATCGATAAGCTAGCAATGACGTCGCGCGAGGCGCTGCAGACCGCCATGGGCACTGCTGCCGATGCGCAGGCCGGTGCGGTGGAGCCGATTCACCTACTGTCTGCCCTGCTCGGTGCCGGCGAGCGCAACATTTCCGTGATCATCGATCGCATTGGCGCCGATCCCGCCCAGCTCGCGCGCTCTACGCAGGATGCCATCGACCATGCGCCCAAGGTTTCGGGCGAGGGCCAGCAGATGGGTCTTTCCAACGAACTCGTCCGCGTCATCGAAAAGGCCGAAAAGAAGGCCACCAAGATGGGCGACAGCTTTGTGGTGACCGAGCATCTGCTCATGGCGCTTGCCGAGGACAAGGGCGAGGCGGGCCGCGTGCTGCGCGACGCCGGCGTTACCAAGGAGCGCATCGAGCAAGTCTACGAGGAGCTGCGCGGCGATGATCGCGTGACGTCTGCCGAGGACAAGACCCAGTTTGAGGCGCTGGAGCAGTACGGCCGCAACATCTGCGACCTTGCCCGCGCCGGCAAGCTCGACCCGGTCATCGGCCGTACCGACGAGATCCGCCGCACCATCCAGGTCCTATCCCGTCGCACCAAGAACAACCCCGTGCTCATCGGTGAGCCGGGCGTCGGTAAGACGGCCATCGTCGAGGGCATCGCCCAGCGTATCGTGGCCGGCGACGTGCCGAGCACCCTGCGCGACCGCGACCTCATCGAGCTCGACATGAGCGCGCTGGTCGCCGGCGCCAAGTACCGCGGCGAGTTCGAGGACCGCTTGAAGGCCGTGCTCAAGGAAGTCCAGAAGTCCGAGGGCAAGGTCATCCTGTTCATCGATGAGCTCCACACCATCGTGGGCGCGGGTGCCACCGAGGGTTCCATGGACGCTGGCAACATCCTTAAGCCGGCGCTTGCCCGTGGCGACCTGCATGCGATCGGCGCGACCACGCTTGACGAATACCGCAAGTACATCGAGAAAGACGCGGCGCTCGCCCGTCGTTTCCAGACCGTTCTGGTGAGCGAGCCCACCGTCGAGGACACCATCTCGATCCTGCGTGGCCTCAAGGAGAAGTACGAGATCTTCCACGGCGTGCATATCACCGACGGCGCGCTCGTGGCCGCCGCCGACCTCTCCGATCGCTACATCGCCGACCGTTTCCTGCCCGACAAGGCCATCGACCTGGTCGACGAGGCCGCAAGCCGCCTGCGCATGGAGCTCGACAGCATGCCGGTCGAGATCGACGCCACCACGCGTCAGCTCACCCAGCTGCAGATCGAGGAGCAGGCGCTCATGAAGGAGACCGACGACGCCTCCAAGGAGCGTCTGGAGGCCCTGCGCCAGGAGATCGCCGAGGTCCAGGAAAAGCTCAACGTGCAAAAGGCCGGCTGGCTCAACCAAAAGAACGCCATCGACCATGTGCAGGAGCTCAAGGGTCAGCTCGACGAGGCCAAGAGCGAGGAGGAGCGCGCGACGCGTAACGGCGATCTGGGCCGTGCATCCGAGCTGCGCTATGCCGTGATCCCGGGTCTGCAGCAGCAGATTCAGGAGTCCGAGGCCGCGCTCGAGGCGCAGAAGGAGCAGGATGGCGAAGGCCTCAACGAGCAGGTGACCTCCGATGAGATCGCCGAAGTCGTGAGTGCCTGGACCGGCGTGCCCGTGTCTAAGATGATGCAGGGCGAGCTCGACAAGCTGAAGGGCCTGGAGGGCGAGCTGCATAAGCGCGTCATCGGTCAGGACGAGGCCGTCTCCGCCGTGGCCGCGGCCGTGCGCCGCAGCCGTGCGGGCCTCTCCGATCCGGACAAGCCCATCGGCAGCTTCTTCTTCCTGGGCCCCACCGGCGTGGGCAAGACCGAGCTTGCCAAGGCGCTGGCCGAGTGCCTGTTCGATGACGAGCGCGCGCTCGTGCGTATCGACATGTCCGAGTACATGGAGAAGTTCAGCGTCCAGCGTCTGATCGGTGCGCCCCCGGGATACGTGGGCTACGACGAGGGTGGCCAGCTCACCGAGGCCGTGCGCCGTCGTCCGTACTCAGTGATTTTGCTCGACGAGATGGAGAAGGCCCATCCGGATGTCTTCAACGTGCTGCTGCAGGTGCTCGATGACGGCCGTCTGACCGATGGCCAGGGTCGCCAGGTGTCCTTCAAGAACACGATTATCATCATGACGTCCAACGTGGGCTCCAAGGCCATCGCCGATCTTTCGGGCAAGGACGAGGAGGAGATGCGCCATCAGGTCGACGCCGCCATGGCTCAGACCTTCCGCCCCGAGTTCCTCAACCGTATCGACGATATCGTGGTGTTCCATCCGCTTGGCATGGCGCAGATCGAGAAGATCGTCGACATCCAGCTCACCGACGTCCGTGCGCGTCTGGCCAAGGAGCGCATGACGCTTGCCATCACCCCGGCAGCCAAACAGATGCTCGCCGTGGGCGGCCTGGACCCCGTGTTCGGTGCCCGTCCGCTCAAGCGCCTGGTCCAGCGCGAGGTCGTGGACGCCATCGCCGCCGCCATCATCGACGGCACGGTGCGCGAGGGCGATCAGGTGACGGTCGATGTCGACAAGGACGGCGGCTTTACCGTCGTGTGCGACAACACGCCGGCGGCCACCTACGAGGTCCCCGACGCCGAGTAGATTTTTGGGACATGCCTTAAAATCTACCAGCTCGTCTCTAAACGCCAAGGGCGACGGATCCAATTGGGTCCGTCGCCCTTTTTCGTGCGACAATCGATGATGTTGAACGTGAGTACATGGCAAGGAGATATGCAGATGAAAGACGAGAACAAGACGAACGCGCCGGCCCCCAAGCCTGCACCCGCCGTGCCTAAGCCGGCGCCCAAACCGCGCGACCCCTTCATTCGTGCCGAGAACGAGGACGACGACGGCTACGATCCCTACAGCGATCGCCGCCCCGAGCGCGAGCCCCTGTTTGAAGCCGATCCCTGGAACTAGGAAGCGTCCTCTAGCCGACGGAACCGCGCGGTTCTGTTGGCTAGAGGCGTTCGTGTTTGACCCCTCAGCCGTTCGATATCCTTCGGGGCGGTAATAGAAAACTTGCTTAAGCAATAATCAAGTTACACGCAATCTTGCTCTTTAGCTAATCAAGAAACAGTATAATCTTGATTAGCTAAAGAGCAAGATTGGAGAATCATGGCATTCAACGACTTGATCGCCCAGAAAATAAAGGACTTTGAACAGCAGGGGGTTCCGCAGGTTTTTGAGCGAGACCTTGATCTAGGAAACCCACAGGAGCCAAAGCGCGACAACATCGTAAATGTGATTGTGGGGGCCCGCCGTTGTGGAAAGACGTATCGCCTGTATCAGGAGATGCGGCGGCTTCAGAGCCGGGGCGTCGAGCTTGACCGGATGCTTTACTTCAATTTTGAGGATGAGCGCTTGCGCCCGTATGAGCCATCGCTGCTGGCGGACGTGCTCGACACGTTCTATGCGCTGTATCCTGTTGCTCGAACCGAGGGCGCTTACATTTTCTTTGACGAGATCCAGGAAATTCCCGAATGGGGTGCGTTTCTGCGGCGTGTAGTCGATACGGAGAAAGCGACCGTCTATGTGACGGGATCTTCTTCTAAGATGCTGTCCTCAGAACTTAAGAGCGAGTTCAGGGGTCGTTCTCTTGTGCGAGAGCTTTTTCCGTTGAGTTTTTCGGAATACGTTCGATATAAGACGGGGAGCGTTCTCGAGCCAGATGCGACCTTTTCCCCGAGCGATGCAGCGCTGCTTCGACATCATCTGATCGGGTATCTTGAACGAGGGGGATTCATTGCGACACTTGAGCAGACGCCTGCAGACGCGATTCAGCTGCTACAGGAATATGCTTCGCGAACGGTCGCCATGGACGTCGTTGAACGTTACGACGTCAAGAACCCTCGCCTGGCATCGCTGTTCTTGACGCGGTGTATGGCATCTTCGGGACGAGAGCTGTCAGTGAACAAAGTGTACAACGAGTTCAAGAGCAGACAGATACCCGTCAGTCGTAATTCGCTTAGCGATTTACTTGAGTATTATGAGGACGCCTACCTGTTATTTTCTGTGCCGGAGTTCACGCGTTCACTGGCAAATAACATGCGGTCTGCGTCTAAGGTCTACGCTGTCGACCCTGCGATGTTTGGAGCATTCTCTCCCGCATCAGCATTGGACCAGGGCCAGAGGCTCGAGACCGCAGTGTTCAATGCGCTAAGAAGAAAGACTCCCGCGGTGAGGACCGGCTCGGTCTGCCGCCTGCTGATCAAAGAGAAGAGCAAAAGCCATGAGGTGGACTTTGTGGCTGGGGACGCGCTTCTCATGCGGGCTTATAGCCTGATTCAGGTGAGTGCGGATATGGCACGTGAGAAAACGCGCGAGCGCGAAATTGCCGCGCTTGATGCCTCGATGGCCCAGTTCGATCTTGGCGAGTCGGCAATCGTTACCATGGATGAACAGACCGATATTTCATGCGAGCACGGTGTGGTCCACGTTGTGCCCGCATGGAAGTGGCTCCTTGCCTAATCATCTATGGACCTGTGGGGTCAGGACCTCCTGGCTCCCTCATCACGGTTGGGGAGCACCTTGCTGCGCCAGGCTAGTCCTGGGCTTTGATACTCGGCAGGAGAATCTGGGCGAGGTAGTCGGTCTCGAGTTTGGCGGCGGCGTCGGCCTTGCCGTCTTTGCCGACCAGCACGTTCTTGATTTGGCTATAGGTATAGCGGTTGCCGGTCGTAAGCTCGACAAGCTCAATGGCCGCGTCCATGGGGTAGGTCGACACTGGATCCTGGGTGCGCCCGTTGATAGTCTGGGGCACCACGTACGGATAGACGGGGCCGCTGGCATAGACGGTATAACCGTTGCCCAGATTGGCCGCACCCAAAACCGTATCGCCCTCATCGGGCGTAAAGCTCTCGCCCTCGCGCACCGCGACGAGCGTCACGATCGGCGTATCGCTGTCGCCGTCCAGATAAATGCACAGCGTGTTGCCGTTTTGCCAGGTTGCGACCTTGCCATACCACTCAACCGGAATATCGAGCTGATACAGGTCCGTTGCCTTATGCCGAGCATCGGCATCGCGCGCGGCCTGCGCTTCGCTCGCGCTCACGGCATTGACGGCGGCGTCGCGCCGCGCGGTTGCCGCCTGCTGAAGTATCTTGGCGGCCGCGGCGGAGCTCGCACCGCCTTCCTCGGCATACTTGGCGGCGGCATCGATCTGGTCGTCAGTCACCGTGTCGGCCGAAGGCACCTTGAGCTTAAAGGTGGCCTGGGCACTTAAATCCTGTCCATCGCTCTTAACGGCGACCTGCGTCTTGGTGGTCGGGACGGTATAGATGGTGCCGTCGGCCGCGATGGGGGAGGCGGCGATGGAGAGCGTGTAATCGCCGGGCAGCAGTTTGATGCCGCGGCCGCGCTCGTCAACGTAGAGCGTTTCGCTCACGGAAGAACCGTCGGAATCTTGTCCGCTCACCTGCACGGGAATCTTGGAGCCAGTTGAGCAGTCGAGGCCCGCGGCATGCACGCCAATCTGCACCGACATCATGGTATGGGCGTTTGCGGCAAGCACGGCAGCCTGCTCTTGTTGATATCCGTTCCAGGCAGCATAGCCTGCGCCGCCGGCAACAAGCGCGACGGCTACGACGCCGGCAACCATCAGATTGCGGCGCTTGGGCGACATTTTGCGATGGCGAACCTCGGCCTCGCGTGCCGAGGGAACGGACGGCAGGGGAATATCGCCCATGGCGATGGTCTCGTCCACGGCAGGCGCAGAGCCTAAGCCAGGAAGCTCGCGGGTCAGCGAATCCTCGGCCGGCAAGCTGTCGAGCAAGACGGTTTCCTCGTCCGTGTCGGATCCGGGCTGGTCGTCGGCCTCGCTATCGTCCTCTTCGGCTTCGTCAGGAGCGTCTTTGGCGTCGCTGCCTTCGTCCTCAGTGTCTTCGTGCACCTCGTCCTGCGCGTCGACGACCGAATCGCTAAACGAGAGCTCGTCTAGCGCAATCCGGTCAAGGCTCTCCAGGGCTTCGGCACATGCTTCCGCATCCTGGGCCGCATCCTCGCGGCCATACGTCTCATCGCTCATATATCCCCCAATGCAATATCGGCTCAACACTGTACCCAAAAATGGAGTCATATAAAGCGCATACGAAATATAAGATCCGATTTAACCTGAGCGCATCGTTCGGCCGCATCCTCGCGGCAGCAAAAAGCCCCCGGAAAGCGGACAAATCGCTTTCCGGGGGCATGCAATACGTTGCATTGCGCGGAGTCGGCCAGGCGGCTTCACATTCAAGCGGCGTTCGCGCTGGGCATGTTACTCGGCGTGAGCGTAATCCACCTTGGCGCGGCGGGCGGTAGCCTTCTCCCAGTCGCTGGTGCCCTCAAAGACATCCTGCTTGTAGGGATTGCGGCCGAGCTTCTTGGCGCGGTAGGCGATGTAGATGATCGCGGCGACGTTGGCGACCAGAGCGGCGATCGAGACCGCGGTAGCGGCGCCGGGGTCGAGCGTGGAGTGGGTCACAAAGATGGACTCCTCCTGGAAGTACGGGAACACCTGGGCAAACATGCACCAAATGGCCAGCGTAAAGGCGCGGTTCTGGATCCAGCCGCCCTTGTTCCAGATAAAGGCGGCGACGGTGGGCGCCAGCAGCAGCGCAAAGCCGCAGAACCAGGAGTGGGTGGGCAGGCAGTTGTAGGTGTAGCAGAAGTTCCAGATATCGTAGGCGATGATGTAGACCCAGGTCATGTCGGGCCACAGCATGTCGGTCTTGTCCTCGGAGGCGTAGACGCTCCACCAACCGGTCATGCAGAAGATGTTAATGATACCCGCGATGCCGTTGAACACGTTGTTCCAGCCGGCCAGCTGCGTAGCACCTTCGGAGGTGACCCAGGTGGACTGGCCCAGGACAAAGAAGTGATAGGCGCTCTCGAAGTCGGACACGACGGCGATCAAGATGTTGATGGCGACGATCACAAACGGCCACGCGCGGAACCAATGCGCCTTGCCGATCTTGCCCCACTGGTACTTAATGGCAATGAAGCCCCAGCAACCGGCAAGCGCCGCGTATACCTTGGCGTAGTGGAACCAGCTGTTCTGGTACACATGGGTGGGGTTGGTGAGTGCCCACTCGGCGCCCTGCGAAACGCCGATGGCGATGGCGACGCAGTAGACGGTCATGGCCAGCGGAGCCATGCCAAAGATGATTGCCGCGCCCAGCTTGGTGCGGCGGCCGACCTCGTTGAGCACGATCAGGCCAATAAAGACCATGGCCCAGCCGGCCCAGTGGATAAGGGTATCGCTACCCCAAACATCGAACAGCATGCTGCTCTCCTTTCACACGCCCGCGGCCCCTCTTCTGATCGCGGGCAGTTTGGCCAAATGTCGTCAGTTCTGGGGCTTGCGCTCCGGATACTTGGCGGTATAGCCCTCGATGTGGAGTGTCGAGGCGATGATTTCCTTGACCGTCTCGTCGGGCACATCGGGGTGCGTGCGGATATACATCAACAACCCCATGATGAGGGTGTAGAACGTCTCGTAGACATGGTCGATGCGTAGCTCATGATGGGCGACAAAATCCACCACGGTGGTGTCGCAGATATACTGCGCCACGCGCTGGACCACGTTGTGCAAAAAGCCGCCGTAGAGCGCACCGCTGCTCGAGGTGAGCGTGCTCGGCAGCTCGTGGCCGCTGGCGACCAGGCGCTTAAAGAGCGGGGCGACGGTGTCGAGCGCGCCTTCGATATCACCGACGGTGCGGCCGGCGTTCCACTGCTCGAGCTCGGAGATAAAACCGTCGATTGCCTCGTCCATGACGGCGGTGACGGCGGCGTCCATGTCGGCGAAGTAGTGGTAGAACAGCGAGCGCGTGCAGCCGGCGCGTTTGGTCACGGCCGAGACAGATAGATGCGACACACCCAGCTCGGAACTCACGGTGCGCACGGCGGCGAGGATCTCGCGACGGCGTTCGTCGCCCGTCAGACGTTTGGCCGTGCTGTCGGGCGCGGGGACGGCATCGGCCACAGAGGTGTTCGCTGCGTTATCGCCCATACGTTTGCCGCCTTTCATCCGTTTGAGCCCGACCGTTCGCCTAACAGTCTTGAATATTGTTGACGGTTCGTCAATACTGTTTTTGACACAATGTCAACAATGGCGGGTGAACGGCATGGAGGCATGCCCGGCCTGCAAAAAAGAGGGGCGCCGCGGTCTCGCCGGGCTGTGGCAAGAGAAGGGACGACCATGATTCTCAACGGACCGGGAATTAGCTACACCGAGCCCGATATCGGCGCGGAGTTCGTGCCGCCGATACCGGAGCATCCGCGCGAGGCCATCGTCAAACTATGCGAGCACTGCACCAACCGCCTGCTGCATCGCGACGAGCTGCTGGGCTACGAGTACTGGTCGTTTGCCGAGGCCGCAACTGACGAGCAGGCCGAAGTGCTCTGCAAGATGAAGATGCGCCGTCCCTATACGCTGCCCGAGATGGTCAAGCTCACCGGCTTGCCCGAGGCCCAGATCGAGAAGATGCTCGACGATATGAGCTACACGGGCCTGCTCGAGTACAACTGGGAAAACCCCGAGCGCGCCAAGCAATGGGTGCTGCCCATGCTGGTGCCGGGTTCCGCCGAGTTCCTCAACATGCGCGTGAGCCAGCTCGAGGAGCATCCGGTCTATGCCAAGTTCTTTGAGCAGGCGTCCAAGGGGCCGCTGTCCAAGGCCACGCCGATGGTGCCGCCCGGAGGCGCCGGCATCGGCATGCATGTCATTCCGGTCGAGAAGGCCATTGATGCCACGAGCACCTCGGTGCCGATTGAGCATATCGAGCATTGGCTCGACAAATACGAGGGTAAGTATGCCGCCAGCACCTGTAGCTGCCGCGCGAGCCGTCGCGTGATGGGCGAGGGCTGCGCCGACGACCCCGCCGACTGGTGCATTGCCGTGGGCGATATGGCCGACTACGTGGTCGAGACCGACCGTGGTCATTACGTGACGCGCGACGAGGTCTACGACATCTTGCGCCAGGCCGAGGACAACGGCTTTGTGCACCAGATCACCAATATCGACGGCGAGAACAAGATCTTCGCCATCTGCAACTGCAACGTCAACGTGTGCTACGCCCTGCGCACCTCTCAGCTGTTCAACACGCCCAACCTGTCGCGCTCGGCCTATGTCGCCAAGGTCGAGAAGGACAAGTGCGTGGCCTGCGGTCGCTGCGTTGAGGTGTGCCCGGCCGGTGCCGCCAAGCTCGGCCAGAAGCTCTGCAGCAAAAAGGCCGGGGGCCACGTGCCCGAGTATCCGCGCCAGGAGCTGCCCGATGCCACCAAGTGGGACCACACCAAGTGGTCGCCCAACTACCGCAACGATAACCGTATCGAGACGCACGAGTCCGGCACCGCGCCCTGCAAGACGGCTTGCCCCGCGCACGTTGCCGTTCAGGGCTATCTGAAGCTTGCGGCACAGGGGCGCTATGACGAGGCGCTGGCGCTCATCAAGCGCGAGAACCCGCTGCCCGCTATCTGCGGCCGCGTGTGCAACCGCCGCTGCGAGGATGCCTGCACCCGCGGCCGTGTGGACGCCGCCGTGGCTATCGACGAGGTCAAGAAGTTTATCGCCCAGCGCGATCTGGATGCCGCGACCCGCTATGTCCCACCCGTGGTGACCCCGACGCGTGCCGGCGGCTTCGACCAGAAGATCGCCATCATCGGTGCCGGTCCGGCCGGTCTGTCCTGTGCTTTCTATCTGGCCGAGAAGGGCTACAAGCCCGTCGTGTTCGAGAAAAACGAGCGCCCGGGCGGCATGCTCACCTACGGCATTCCCAGCTTTAAGCTGGAGAAGGACGTTATCGAGGCAGAGGTCGAGATCATTCGCCTGATGGGCGCCGAGTTCCGCTATGGCGTGGAGGTCGGTCGCGATGTGACGCTCGACGAGCTGCGCGCGCAGGGCTTTAAGGCCTTTTATGTTGCCATCGGCTGCCAGGGCGGCCGCCTCGCCGGTATTCCGGGCGAGGATGCCGAGGACGTGACCGTGGCCGTCGACTTTTTGCGCGAGGTCAACAGTGGCAAGATCGACGCGCTGCCCGGCCGCACCATCGTGGTGGGCGGCGGCAACGTGGCCATCGACGTCGCGCGCAACGCCTGCCGTCTGGGTTCCGAGCACGTTGAGATGTTCTGCCTGGAGAGCGAGGCCCAGATGCCCGCCAGCGAGGAGGAGCGTCGCGAGGCCGTTGAGGACGGCGCTCACATCAGCTGCGGCTGGGGCCCCAAGGAGATTCACCTGGACGAGGCCGGTCGTGTGTGCGGTATCACCTTCAAGCGCTGCACGCGTGTCTTTGACGACGAGGGCCGTTTTGCGCCCGAGTACGACGAGAACGATCTGCGCCGTGTCGATGCCGACCGTGTCGTCATGTCGATTGGCCAGTCCATTGTGTGGGGCGACCTGCTAGCTGGCTCCAAGGTGGAGCTCGGCCGCGGCCAGGGTGCCCTTGCCGATCCCCAGACCTACCAGACCGCCGAGCCAGACATCTTTGTGGGCGGCGACGTCTACACCGGCCCCAGCTTTGCCATCGACGCTATCGCCGCCGGCCACGAGGCCGCGGTGTCCATCCATCGCTTTGTGCAGCCGGGCTCCACGCTCACCATCGGCCGCAACCAGCGCCGCTACACCGCGCTCGATCGCGACGACGTTGTGCTCGAGGGCTACGACAACGCGAGCCGCGAGGTTGCGCATGTGGACCGCGAACGCGAGAAGGCTGCGCCGTTTAGCGAGTATGTTGAGACCTTTACCGAGGAGCAGGTGCGCGCCGAGACCGCCCGCTGCCTGGGCTGCGGCGCCTCGATCGTCGACCCCAACAAGTGCATTGGCTGCGGCCTGTGCACCACCAAGTGCGCGTTTGACGCTATCCATCTGGATCGCGATCGCCCCGAGTGCTCCACGATGGTCAAATACGAGCAAAAGCTGCCGAGCCTGGGCAAGTATGCTCTAAAGCGCGCCATCAAGATCAAGTTCGGTCGCAAGTAATGAGGTTCCGCCGTTCTAACGAACGGCGGAACTGCCGACGCTGCGCGGCGCCCAAGCACCCCATCTTGCCCCTCAACTTCGGCGCCGCGGGCAAAAGCCCAGCGGACGCCTTGTTTCGGGGCAACCTGGGGCACCTGGATCGCCGCTCGCTGACGTTTGGCTGACATCGCATCAACCGTTGTTGAAAGGTTTCTGCCTTGCATGAATTGGGAATCGTTTACCACATCATTCGCGATGTCGAGAATGTAGCGCGCGCTCATGGCGTGCGTCGCGTTTCGAGCGTAACGTTGCTGTTGGGCGAGGTCTCGGGCGTCGTTCCCGACTTGCTACTCGACGCTTGGCGCTGGGCAGCAGATAAAAAGCCTATCGCGCAGGGCGCGGAGCTTATCGTGGAGCCCGTCGAGGCCGTGACACATTGCGAGGCGTGCGGCCGCGACTACGCGACGGTCGAGCACGGCAAGACCTGTCCCCATTGCGGTAGCGGCGAGACCTATTTGCTGCAGGGCCAAGAGGTAATGATCAAACAGATCGAGACTCCCGACGAGGACCCGGCAGACGCTGCTCCTGACGGCCTCTCCGACGCACCCGATGCCGTCGACGCCGCCAACCCACTCCACATCGCCTAACATCCAATGACTGCATGGGCTAGAGTTCTAAACATATTTGCTTCGGTTAGTCAAGTCATGTCTGTTTAAACAAAATGGCGGCACGCAGGCGCATTGGGATCCACCTAAAAGCGGTTTTAACGAACAGTGCGCCTGTATATGTCTTTGGAAACAATCGGCAAATCACGTTTTATCAGACAATGAGCTGTAAACCAGCAATGTAATCAATTTGTAACAAACTTAGACGTTTAAACAAATAATCCAACCTTTTGCGAATTTAGCTATAATTCCACAATCCAAACAGGTATACTCCTTTCATGTCGTGTAGGAAATACGTAGACAAAAAGGAGGTTATGTGATGGTAAGTATTGTTCTTGCTAGCCACGGGGACTTGGCAGCTGGAATCAAGCAGACGGGCTCGATGGTCTTTGGCGATCAGCCGTCTGTTGCCGTGGTCTCGCTCGAGCCGAGCATGGGCCCCGACGATTTCCGCGCCAAGGTCGAGGAAGCAGTCGCTTCCTTCGAGGACCAGGAGCAGGTGCTCTTCCTCGTTGATCTGTGGGGCGGCACGCCGTTCAACCAGATCAGCGGGCTCATCGAGGGCCACGATTCCTGGGCTATCGTCACCGGTGTCAACCTGCCTATGCTCATCGAGGCATATTCGCAGCGCTTTGACGCAAAGAACACTGCACATGCGATCGCAAAACATCTCGTGACTGAGGCTAAGGCTGGCGTGCGCGTCAAGCCCGAGTCTCTGGAGCCCGAGGAGAAGAAGCCGGCTGCGGCCGCCGCTGCTCCTGCAGGCGCCATCCCTCCGGGAACGGTCATCGGCGACGGGCACATCAAGATTGCCCACGTCCGTATCGACACCCGTCTGCTTCATGGTCAGGTGGCCACCACGTGGACCAAGCAGATCAACCCCAACCGCATCATCGTGGTTTCCGACGGCGTTGCTCACGACGAGCTCCGCAAGACCATGATCGAGCAGGCTGCCCCTCCGGGAGTCCATGCCAACGTCGTGCCCATCAAGAAGATGGCCGAGGTCGTCAAGGACACGCGCTTTGGTGACACCAAGGCCATGCTGCTCTTTGAGAACCCGCAGGATCTGCTCAAGGCCATCGAGGCCGGCGTCGACATCAAGGAAGTCAACATCGGTTCCATGGCTCACTCCAAGGGCAAGGTCGTCGTCACCAACGCCGTCGCTATGGGCGATGACGACGTCAAGACTCTCGAGGCCCTCAAGGCCAAGGGCGTCAAGTTCGAGGTCCGCAAGGTTCCTTCGGATTCCTCCGAGGATCTCGACGCCATGTTGAAGAAAGCTAAGGCCGAACTGGCCGCTCAAGCATAGTAAAGGAGGGTCCGATACATGTCTGCAATCACTATTCTGCTTGTTGCGATTGTCGCGTTGCTTGCCGGTATGGAAGGCATTCTGGATGAGTTCCAGTTCCATCAGCCGCTCGTGGCATGCACGCTTATCGGTCTCGTAACCGGTCACCTTCAGGAGGGCATCCTCCTGGGCGGTTCGCTCCAGATGATGGCCCTTGGCTGGGCTAACGTTGGCGCCGCTGTCGCGCCTGACGCCGCTCTGGCCTCGGTCGCTTCTTCGATCATCATGGTGCTCGCCCTCAACGGTGGCGCCACCGATTCGGCAAAGGCCGTTACCGCCGCCATCGCCGTCGCCGTCCCGCTGTCGGTCGCTGGTCTGTTCCTGACCATGATCTGCCGTACCCTGGCTACCGCTATCGCTCACGCCATGGACGGTTGCGCCGAGAAGGGCGACTTCTCCGGCATCGAGCGCTGGCAGTACGCTGCTATCCTCATGCAGGGCCTTCGTATCGCCATCCCGGCAGTACTTCTGTGCATCATCCCGGCCGAGGCTGTTACCAACGCGCTTAACGCTATGCCCGACTGGCTGTCCGGCGGTATGGCTGTCGGCGGCGGCATGGTCGCTTCCGTCGGTTACGCCATGGTCATCAACATGATGGCCACCAAGGAGACCTGGCCGTTCTTCATCCTCGGCTTTGTCCTTGCTGCCATCCCTCAGCTCACGCTGATCGCCCTTGGCCTCATCGGCATCTCCCTTGCCCTCATCTACCTTGGCCTTAAGGATCTGGCCAAGCAGGGTGGCGGCATGGGCGGCGGCTCCGGTGACCCGCTCGGCGACATTCTGAACGATTACGAGTAGGAGGGGAGTGATACATATGGCAGAGAACAAGATTCAGCTCACCAAGGCTGACCGCAAGAAGGTTTGCTTCCGTCATCAGTTCCTTCAGGGCTCGTGGAACTACGAGCGTATGCAGAACGGCGGCTGGTGCTTCGCAATGATCCCTGCGATCAAGAAGCTCTACACCAGCAAGGATGACCAGATTGCCGCTCTTAAGCGCCACCTGGAGTTCTATAACACCCACCCCTATGTTTCCGCCCCCGTCATTGGCGTTACCCTCGCTCTCGAGGAGGAGCGCGCCAACGGTGCCCCGATTGACGACGTCGCCATTCAGGGCGTCAAGGTCGGTATGATGGGCCCGCTCGCCGGCGTCGGCGACCCCGCCTTCTGGTTCACCCTTCGCCCGATTCTGGGCGCTCTGGGCGCTTCCCTGGCCCTGTCCGGTAGCATCGCCGGTCCGCTGCTGTTCTTCTTCGCGTGGAACATCATCCGTTACGCCTTCCTGTGGTACACGCAGGAGTTTGGCTACAAGGTCGGCTCCTCCATCGCCAAGGACCTCTCCGGCGGTCTGATGGGCAAGGTCACCGAGGGTGCATCCATCCTGGGTATGTTCATCATCGGCGCCCTGGTCGAGCGCTGGGTGTCCATCTCCTTCACCCCGGTCGTCTCCAAGGTCACGCAGTCTGCTGGCGCCTTTATCGACTGGGCTAACCTGCCCTCCGGTTCTGAGGGTGTCAAGGAAGCACTGACGATGTATAACTCCATCGGTGCTAACGCCCTTGATCAGGTGAAGGTCACCACGCTTCAGGCCAACCTCGATCAGCTCATCCCCGGCCTTGCCGCCGTGTGCCTGACCCTGCTGGTCTGCAAGCTCCTCAAGAAGAAGGTCAGCCCGATCGTCATCATCCTGGCTCTCTTCGCCATCGGCATCATCGGTCGCGTCTGCGGCTTCATGTAAGCACGTTTCGGCTTAAGACCGAGAATTGCTAGGCAAGGGCTTTTGAGCCATTGAAACGGACCGCACCCGGTGGGTACACTGGATGCGGTCCGATTGTTTTATTTGGAGGGCGAGGCGCGCATGGCGCAATCTCAGAACAGCACGGTCGATCTGGCAACGCCGGCAACCTGCCTGATGGGGCTTACCAGCCACGGCAACGTGATGGTGGGCAATAAGGCGTTCGAGTATTACAACGAGCGCAATCCCGAGGATTATATTCAAATCCCGTGGGATGAGGTCGACTATATTGCCGCCGAGGTTTTACGCGGCACCAAGAAGATCACGCGTTTTGCCATCTTCACCAAGGACAACGGTCACTTTACGTTTTCGACGCGCGACGACAAAGAGACGTTGCGCGCGGTCCGCAAGTACGTCGACGAGGACAAGCTCGTGCGTTCGCCCGACTTTATCGATGTGACGGCCAAGGGTGCCAAGAGCATCCCTTCCGTTATCAAAAACCTCTTCCACAAAGGCAACTAGCTCCTCATAAGTTGCGGTGAAATAGTTCCTAAATACGGCTTTAGATGCTTCAGACAGGAACTATTCCACCGCAACTTTGAAGTCTAGTCATGCGACGTATTGCGATGCAGTAAATCTGCTACACTAGTACAACATGCCTCCGTAGCTCAGGGGATAGAGCACCGCTCTCCTAAAGCGGGTGTCGACGGTTCGAATCCGCCCGGGGGCACCAGAAGATTATGACGGCGTCGCGAGAGCGGCGCCGTTTCTGGTTTGTGGGGGCCGCCGGCGGATTCGGGCCGTCGACACCCGCGTCACCAATTTCCCCGCGGGGGGAGTTTTCGAATCCGCCCGGGGGCACCAGGGAATACGACGGCGTCGCGGGAGCGGCGCCGTTTCTGGTTTGCGGGGCCGCCGTGCTGCTCGCCCGTGGGGGATTGGCATCTGTTTCCTAGAGTGCGCTGCGGTAAATCTTTCTCGCGTCGTCCAGCGTGAGCTTCTTGAAGCTGCCGAAGAGCTCTCCGCGGTTGATCTTGAGGCCCGGAATCATCTTTTCGATATCGTCCTCGGTAACTCCGAGCTCCGATAGCGTGCGCGGCATTTCCAGCGAGACAAAGAAATCCTGCAGCTCGTTGATGGTCTCTTCGACCGCGTACTCGATTGCCTGCTCGAGGGTTACCTCCACATCGAGCTCGTCCGCGTCCGGATCGACGGGCTCGATGCCGAAGACCTGGGCGCCGAACTCCAGGAAGCGCTCGGGGTGCTCAGCCATGCGTAGCGCATCCAGGCGGGGAAGATGACGGCGAGGCCGGCGCCGTGCGTGATCTTGGTGTCCAGTGCGGACAGCTCGTGCTCAAGGCCGTGGCAGGTCCAATCGCCGTCGCGCAGGCCGGGGACACCCAGGCCGCAGCCGGCGAGATCATGTGGGCGAGCGTGCCCACCCACATGATCTCGGCGCGGGCGTCGTAGTCATCGGGGTTCTCCATCACCTTGGGCGCCGCCTCCATCGCAGCGCGCACGAGCCCGCAGGCGATGTTGTCGGTTACGCCCACGGCGGGCTCGCCGGAGAAGGGTCGCTCCATGATATGGGCGATCATGTCGGTCACTCCCGCGGCGGTCTGGTAGGCGGGCAGGGTGAAGGTCAGCTCCGGGTCGAGGAAGGCGATGGCCGGGCGGTTGAGGTCCGTGTTAATGCCGCATTTGAGGTGCTCCTCGTCGTTGCTGATAACGCAGGAGTTAGAGGCCTCGGAACCGGATGCGGGGATGGTCACCACGCAGGCGACGTCGATGCGGTCGGCGGGAACGGCGCGCTTGCGGAAGAAGTCCCATACGTCGCCGTCGTATACCGCCCCCAGCGCGATGGCCTTCGCGCAGTCCATGGCTGAGCCGCCGCCCACGGGCAGGATGATGTCGACGTCGTTTTCTCGTGCGAGCTCGACGCCTTCTCGTACCAAGCCTATTTCGGGGTTTGGACGCACCCCTCCAAGCTCGATGTGCTCCACGCCCGCGGCATCGAGCGATGCTCTCACGCGGTCGAGCGTTCCGCAGCGAACTGCGGAACCCTTGCCGTAGACAATGAGAGCTCGGCGGTAGCCGGAGACGGACAGCGTCTCCCCAACCTTGTCGGTCACTTTTCGTCCAAAGACAAAGCGGGTGGGGGAGTAGAGGGAGAAATCGTTCATGGAGCTCCAATCTGGCGTTTCGCCCTACATGCGCGGAGGAGTTTTTCGGGCGCATCGCCTGCATTCGCGTCGCAATCTCGGCGGCGCGGTGCGGTTCGTAGATTCCATCGTATCGCCCGCGGCACCCCTTACCGACGATTGGGACGAGTCTGCATTTCGCGGCGCGACGTCCACCTGGCGGACGATATCCGTTCGCGACACGTGGCCGTCCCGGTCGCAATAGCGTATGCGCACCGGGTCGCCGAGATGGGCCTGCGACCCCTTCTCCTGATGCGAGCGCGCGAGACGGGCGAGCAGCGGCGCGAGCACCTGCTCGACCGTCTCCTCCCGATACCACGCCGCCACGGGCAACCCGTTCACGTCAAACCCGTACGTTCGCCATGCCATTCGCCTCGCCGCCTTCGCCGAACGAAACCTCGTATCCAGACCGCCGGTCCCCCACCCAGCACTTCGACGAGCCTTCGCGCTCACTTCTGCGGTCGGGATGCGCCCGTGAGGCGCTCGGCAGGCAGCGCCATTTCCGCTCGCTGTGTCGAGCGCGAGTGTCGAGAAGTCGCCATATGCCACTCAGATGTAGCATGGAGTGCCGAAGCGCACGCGCCCGTGACGAAACACTGGCGCCAACCCGTCCCGAGCACCACCCCGCCCGTAAGGTGTATGGCGAAAGGAGGACCAGCCGCATGAACATCCCCGAGACACAGAGCCTACCTCGATCGCATTCCGCACGAGCTTCTCTGACATTTCCGCCCATTACCACGTGGAGGTCCCCG
>URDZ01000005.1:0-37549 GCA_900546725.1 uncultured Collinsella sp.
CCGTACCGTCAGTGCGCTCAAACGACACACCGCCGGCACCGCCGCCAAGGTTCGCCATCGCCAAGCCGCTCGCCATCGCAATGACGACCAGTATCGCCATCACCACTGCCTTATGACCGAGCAGCTTGTCCGCCAAGCGGTCCATCCGTTTGACCCGTTCGTGTTGTTCGCGCTGCGCCATAGCAAAACCTCCCAACACCATCGTGTCAGGAAAGGAGCCCTGCAACAGCCACGCTCCAAAACCGGTTTTAGCGGTCAAACCAAAAACCGACCAAAACCTTGCACAAATCTGTCCATTTATTCAGGCACACGTCAGCAAATGAACACTTAGCCGCAAAATGCCCAGATAGCAAAAGACCGACGATGCAGGCGCATCGTCGGTCTATGCACAACATTACTCGTGATCTTGGTAAATCTCACGCGGAGCAAGCTCCGAATGTTTGCGTTTTAAGGTCTTAGGGGCCTTATACGTGTTGCTCTCGAAGTCGATGTACTCGGTCTGCTTGAGCAGGCGCTCAATCATCTCCTCGTGATCGAACAACTCCCAGGCCTCATGCACGGCATCGAGTTTAGCGTGCGTCTCGGGACGGCGCGGCATAAACAGCGTGCAGCAGTCGGGAGCGGCCTCAGTCGAGATATCAAACGTACCGATCTCCTCGGCGCGCGCGATGATCTCCTGCTTGTCCGAACCGATGAGAGGGCGGAACACGGGGATCTTCACGGCCTCGTTGACGGCCATGATGTTCTCAAGCGTTTGGGAGGCAACCTGCCCAAGCGATTCGCCCGTCACGATAGCCTTGGCGCCCTCGATGTGTGCAATGCGCTCGGCAACCGAATACATAATGCGGCGATACATGATCACGCGCAGGTTGCTGGGACAGGTCACCGAAATCTCGCGCTGGCAGTCGCCAAACGGCACAACATACAGACGGCCGATCTGGACACCCGGCTCAAGGGCGCGAATGATGTCCTGCACTAGATACTCGCTGGTATCTGGCGTCTGCGGACGACCGGAAAAATGCACCGGCACGCACACGGCTCCGCGTCGCGCGAGCATCCAGGTCGCCACCGGCGAGTCGATACCCGATGACAGCAGGGTCACGACCTTACCGGCAGAGCCCACCGGCAGACCGCCCACACCGCGCTCGGAGCGCGCGTACACATAAACGCTACCCTGAACAACCAGCACGTGAACCATCGCGTCGGGATCGTGCATTTGAACCTTTTTATCGGGGAACGCCTCGCACAGCACCTCGCCAACCTGTCGATTGATATCAATCGAGGTGAGCTCGTAGTCGGTATTGGAGCGCTTGGCGTGCACCTTAAACGAATCGAAGGGGCCAAACTCACGCAGCGCCTTCACGGCGGCGGCACAGTACTCCTGAGGGTCGCGATTGGTGTGATACGCCAAAGACACGCGAGCAACGCCGGGAACGGTGCGAATGACACGAGCCGCCTCGTCGGCCTGATGCTCGTTAAAGGTCACGAGGATATAACCGGAAATTCGAGACACGGCATTCACGGAAAAGGCGGCCAAGGCCGCCTTGATGTTATCCATGAGGATATGCTCAAAATGTGCGCGGTTCTTACCCTTAAGTCCAACCTCGTGATAGTGGACCAGGCAGACGCGAGCCGCCATTTAGGCTTCAGCAACCTTGTGGCCGAGCGCCTTCTCGTAACGGGCCTCGTCGTAAGAGATGTCGCCGTCGACAATCTCGTCCATAGCCATCGAGATGGTGTCGGCACCGGAAAGCCCGATGGTGATGTCATCGACATCCTGGACGGCAAGCACGCGGTTGTGCTGGCCACGCAGCATGCTATTGATGTCGCAGGCGCGCTTGGAGGCAAGCGAAGCGAGCAGGAAGCGGTTGTGATCGGTCTTCTCCAGAAGATCGTCAATGCAAGGCTTTACAACGGACACGGACCTCAGATCCTTTCATGCATATCGAGAACGCGAACGAGCTCATCGGTCGCGCGGTCGAGATCGTCATTTACCACGACTTCGTCGTAGCGGTCGGCAAGGGCAAGCTCATCGGCGGCGTTTGCCATACGCAGCTCAATCGTCTCGGGCGTCTCGGTACCGCGACCGACTAGACGCTCGCGAAGCACCTCGAGCGAAGGTGGCTTGATAAAGATCAGCACGGCCTCGGGGAAACGCTCCTTGACCTGCAGGGCACCCTGGACATCGATCTCCAAGATGAGAGACGAACCAGAGGCGAGCTTGGACTGAACCTCGCTCACCAATGTGCCGTAGCAGTTACCGTGGACCTCGGCCCACTCAACAAACTCACCGTTTGCCACGCGGCGGTCGAACTCCTCGCGCGTCAGAAAAAAGTAGTTGACGCCGTCGGCCTCACCTTTGCGTGGTGCTCGCGTGGTAGCCGAAACCGTCAGGCCCAGGTTCGAGCGGCGCTCGCGCACACGAGTGACGAGCGTACCCTTGCCTGCGCCTGACGGTCCAGAAATCACAAAGAGCTTGGAATCCTGAGCGCTCACTTATTTGGTCAGCTGCTCGAGGAGCTGCTCGCGCTGACGGACGCCGAGGCCCTGGACGCGACGGGTAGCGGAGATACCGAGCTCCTCCATGATCTTGGCGGCCTTGGCCTTGCCATAACCAGGAAGAGACTCGATGAGGGTGGAAACCTTCATGCGGGAAGCGATGGGGTCATCGGAGTTGAGCACGGACTCGAGGGACTTCTCGCCCTTCTTGATCTGCTCGCGAAGCTCAGCGCGGGCGTGACGTGCGGCAGCAGCCTTCTCAAGAGCCTGCTTGCGCTGCTCATCGGTAAGCTGAGGGAGTGCCATTCGTACCTCCAAATAGTTGGGTTATATCTGATTCAATAATTGGCATTTTAGCACGTAGAACGTACAAAATGCCCAATCGCGGCTCCATAGGTTAGACGATACCCGCAAAAAGTGCAATATACTGCGCCCAAAGTTAAGCCCCTGACCTGCGATTCCACACAAAGGATGGGAAAGATTACGCAGGCACAGGGGCTATTTTGTGCTAATGAGACCCAAAAGTGGTGACTTAGGGGAATCTTTTACGCGACGTTTTCGACCAGCTCAGCGACGATGGCGTCAAAGGCGGCAACCGGATCGTCGGCACCGGTGATGGGACGGCCCACCACAATGTGGCTTGCGCCACGCTCGATAGCCTGGGAAGGCGTCGCCACGCGGGACTGGTCACCTAAGGCGGCACCCACCGGACGCACACCCGGAGTCACGATCAGGGCATCAGGGCCCAGCAGCTCACGCATGTCGTGAGCCTCCATCGGCGAGCACACGATGCCATCGATGCCGTTGGCCTGAGCGAGCTTTGCCAGGCGGGCGGCCTCCTCGGCCACGGGCGACTCGACGCCGATCTCGCTCAAGGCATCCTGATTCATGCTCGTGAGCACGGTGATGGCGACGAGCTTGGCGCGGTCCTCGCGCGCCTCCTCGGCACCCTCGCGGCAGGCAGCGAGCATGGCGCCCGAACCCAAGCCGTGAACCGAGAGCAGGTCGGCACCGGCAAGCGAGGCCGAACGGGCGGCACCGCGAACCTGATGCGGAATATCATGGAACTTAAGGTCAAGGAAGACCTTAAAGCCCAGGTCCTTAAAGGTCTTGACGATCTCGGGGCCCTCAGCGTAATAGAGCGTCATGCCAACCTTGAGCCAGGCGGCATGGCCCGAAAGCTCGTGGGCGAGCTCGAGCGAACGTTCACGATCGCAGTCGAGGGCGACGATTACGCGGTCGCGGGCATCGGTCTCTAGCATTCGAAAGCACCTACCAGCTCGTTGATGTCCTTTACGCCCTGGGACTCGGCCCAGGCCTCGAGCTCATGCGCGATCTTGAGCGAAGCGCACGGATCGACGAAGTTGGCCATGCCGACCGACACGCAGGTGGCACCGGCCAGGATAAACTCAGCCGCATCCTCACCGGTCATGACACCGCCGACACCGTTGATGGGGATATTGACGGCCTGGGCAACCTCCCAGACCATGCGCACGGCGATGTGGTGGCACAGCGGGCCCGAAAGGCCGCCCTTGGGCTTGGCCACGCGGGACTTGCGGGTATGGACGTCGATGGCCATGCCCTGAATGGAGTTGATGACCGAAAGGCCGTCGGCGCCGGCAGCCTCGAGGGCCTTGGCGATCTCGGCGACGTTGACCGGCGCCATCTTCACGAACAGCGGCTTATCGGTCACCTTGCGGCAGGCAGCCATAACGGAAGAGGCGCCCTCGGGCGTGGAGCCCATGGCGGCACCGCCGGCGGCGATATTGGGGCAGCTCACGTTGATCTCGTAGCCGGCAGCCCAGGGGCACAGCTCGACATACATCTCGAGTGCGCGGACAAACTCGTCAACGGAGTGGCCGGCAACCTGACAGATGACCTGGCAGCCGTCCTTGGAGAGCTGCTCGAGCCACGGACCGGACTCGCGAGCAAAGGCGGCCACGCCGGGGTTCTGAAGGCCCACGGAGTTGATCATACCGCCGGGGATCTCGGCCATGCGGGGCGCGGGGTTACCGGGCCAGGGCTCGGCTGCGCAACCCTTGGTGGTGATGGCGCCCAGTTGGGAAACATCAAAGAAGTTCTGGAACTGCCAGCCGTAGCCAAAGGTACCGGCTGCGGTGTTGATGGGGTTTTGCATCTTGACGCCGCCGAAATCGACGGCCATGTTCACGGTACCCACTAGAAGACCACCACCTTGGAAGCATCGAACACGGGGCCGCACATGCAAGCGCCCTTCATACCGTCGACCGTCTCGACATTGCAGGTGTTGCAGGCGCCAAAGCCACAGCTCATCATGCGCTCAAGCGACACCTCGCAGTACGCACCGGCCTCGGCGGCAGCGGCGGCGACTTTCTTCATCATGACAGCGGGGCCGCAGCTGGCGACGTAGTCGTAGCCGCCCTCGCCGAGCAGCTCGGCGGCAGGATCGGTGCAAAAACCGTGCGAGCCGAGCGAGCCGTCGTCGGTGCAAACGTTGACCGTGGCGCCCAGCGCGCGGAACTCATCGACACCCACGGCCTTGGAAGCGGTGCCAAAGCCCAGGCACACGTCAACATCCACGCCCTGCTCGGCAAGCATACCGGCAAGACACAGCACAGGCGGAACGCCGATGCCACCGGCGACGAGCAGGGCCTTCCTGGTGCCCTCGGGTACCATCCAGCCACGGCCACCGGGGCCCAGCAGGTTAGAGGTGGAGCCAGGGCCCATCTGGGACAAACGACGGGTATCGTCGCCCACGACGGCGTACCACAGCTCGACGGTGCCGGCCTCGGCGTCGACGCGGTAGTAGCTCAGGGGCACGCGAAGCAGCGAGGACGCATCGCCGGGTACGGCGATGTTCACAAACTGACCGGGCTTGAGCGCACTTGCAAGCTTGGGGGCCGAGATGACGAGCGAGAAGATGCCATCGGCGATCTCCTGGTTCGAGACGACCTCGAAGTCGTGCATGCGTGCAGTGGAAGGTGTGGGCATAGACGCTCCAATCCCCCATGCGGTTGCATGGTCAAAACGAACAGAAAGCGCGGCACCGCAAGGGCGCCGCGCACAAAAGCGATAAGGCTATGCTAGCAGATGCAGCCGTCGGCAAGCGTCTGCTTACCGCCGACAAACACATCGGTGGCACGACCGGTGAGCGTGCGGCCGGCAAAACCGGAGTTCTCGGCGCGCGACTCGTAACCGTCCTCGCCAACCGTCCAGGTGGCGGACGCGTCGAACACGGTCAGGTCGGCAACGGAGCCCGCCTTGACCTGAACCTGGTCGAGGCCCAGGATCTCACGCGGCTTGATGGCCATGAGCTCGACCATACGGCCCATGCTCATCTTGCCCGTGTTGACCAGCTCGGTGAGTACGAGCGACAGCGAGGTCTCGAGGCCGATCATGCCAAAGGGCGCAAGCTCGAACTCGCGGGCCTTCTCCCACGGGGTGTGGGGAGCGTGATCGGTGACGATAACGTCGACGGTGCCGTCGATGACGCCCTGACGAATGGCCTCGGCATCCTCCTCGGTACGCAGCGGCGGGTTGACCTTGAGCGAAGTGTTGTAGGTCTCGTCCAGGTCGTTCTCGGTCAGGAACATGTGGTGCGGGGTGGCCTCGCAGGTAACCTGAACGCCAGCGGCCTTACCGGCACGCACGATCTCCAGACCATGGGCGGTGGAGATGTGCTGGATGTGCAGCTTGGCACCAGTCAGCTTGGCGATCTCGATGTCGCGGGCGATCTGGAGCTCCTCGCCGGCAGCCGGCCAACCCTCGAGAGCCAGACGGGTCGAGACCTTGCCCTCGTTGATCTGGCCGTGGCCGACCAGATCCTCGTCCTGGCAGTGGCTCATAAAGACCTTGCCGAACATCTTGCCGTAGTCCATGCAACGACGGAGCATGCCCGCGCCCTGCACGCCGCGACCGTCGTCGGTGAAGGCGACGGCGCCGTGGGCGACCATATCGCCCATCTCGGACATGGCCTCGCCCTTAAGACCGCGGGTCATGGCGCCCGACGGATAGACGCGGCAGTGACCGACCTCGGCAGCACGGGACTTGACGAACTCCACGACGGTGCCGTTATCGGTGACGGGATCGGTGTTGGGCATGGCGCACACGCCGGTAAAGCCGCCCTTGGCAGCTGCGCGGGTGCCGCTCTCGATGTCCTCTTTGACCTCGTAGCCGGGCTCGCGAAGGTGAACGTGCATATCCACCAGGCCAGGGACGAGGTACTTGCCGGAAAGATCGCGGACCTCGGCTCCCTCGACGGCGAGATTCTCGCCGACCTCGGCGATCTTGTCGCCGTCAATCAGGACGTCAACGACACCGTCAAGCTCGACGGACGGGTCGACGACGTGGGCATTCTTAAGAAGCAAGGCCATTATCGGCACCTCCAAGCAGCAGATACAGGATAGCCATACGCACGCAGATACCGGCGTAGACCTGCTCCAGGATGACGGAGCGTTGCGGGTGGTCGGCCATATAGGAGTCGAACTCGACACCGCGGTTGATGGGGCCCGGGTGGCAGATGATCGCGTCGGGCTTCATGAGCTTCTCGCGGTCCTTGGTCAGGCCGAAGAGCTTGTGGTACTCGCGAATCGTGGGGAACGGGGCACCCTCGAGGCGCTCCTGCTGCACGCGCAGCATGTAGACGACGTCCAGCTCGGGCAGGACGGAATCGAGGTCGCTCGTCACGTGGTCGCAGCCCAGGACCTCGGGCGCCGGCGGCAGCAGCGTGCCGGGGGCGACGGCGTAGGTCTCGCAGCCCATGATCTTAAGGGCGGGGATCAGCGAGCCGCAGACGCGGGAGTGCGCGATATCGCCGACGACGGCGACCTTCAGACCGTGGAAGTCACCCTTGTGCTCCCAGATGGTGTACAGGTCGAGCAGGGCCTGCGTGGGGTGGTTGTGCTTGCCGTCACCGGCGCAGATGACGCTCGCGGGCGAGTTCTGCGTGACGATGTAGGGAGCGCCGGCGTGCTTGTCGCGCACAACGATGCAGTCGATCTTATAGGCGTTGAGGGTCTCGACGGTATCGACGAGGCTCTCGCCCTTGACCGTGGAGGTCGAGGAGCCGCCAAAGTTGAGGCTGTCGGCCGAAAGACGCTTCTCGGCGAGCTCGAAGGAGCTACGGGTGCGCGTCGAGGGCTCGTTGAACATGTTGACGATGGTCTTGCCCTTGAGCGTGGGGACCTTCTTGATCGCACGCTCGTTAACCTCGGAGAACGCCTTGGCGGTCTCGAGGATGAGCTTGATGTCCTCTTCGGAGTACTCGGTAATGTCGATCAGGTGCTTATGGTTGAACGCCACGGTACTACTCACCTCCCAGCGGCGCGGAGCCCACGTGGGAACCCGGCGCGACGTCGTTAATCTCGACGGCGGTGTGGCCGTCGACTTCCTTCATATATAGGTGCACGTTCTCCTCATGCGACGAGGGAACGTTCTTGCCGACAAAGTCCGGCGAGATGGGGAGCTCGCGGTGGCCGCGGTCAACGAGGACAGCCAGCTCAATGCGGTTCGGACGGCCCAGGTCCATGACGGCGTCGAGAGCGGCGCGAATGGTACGGCCCGTATACAGGATGTCGTCCACCAGCACGACGCGCTTGCCGTCGACGCTAAAGGGAATGTTGGTGGCGTGGATCGCGGGAGCGAAATTGGTCGCATAGTCATCGCGGTAGAAGCTGATGTCGAGGCTGCCGAGCGGAACGTCGACGCCCTCGATCTCCTTGATCTCCTCGGCGAGCTTCTTTGCCAGAAGGTCGCCGCGCGTGACGATGCCGACCAGAGCGAGGTCTTCACAGCCCTCGTTGCGCTCGAGAATCTCGTGCGCGATGCGGGTCATCGCTCGATTGACGGCGGTCTCGTCCATGATGACCGCCTTGGGGGAAGTCGTGCCCATCGATCTCCTTCCTCACATGTCTTGACTGCTGACACAGTCAAAAAAATAGATGCCCGACCGCTTAAAGCGGACCAGACACCCACAGGAAGGGCTGCTCTTTGGGCAGCTATGTAATTCCATGTGGGTATCTCGTACCCCTTTAATGGTCATGGGATAGTGTAGCCAACCTCGAGCTTAATTGCGAGCATAAATACAGAGCAATCCGTAAACGGAGCCCAAAGCTCAATAAACCTATATATTTGTGGGACGAGCTTGAAAACGCACGCACGAGCTGGCATAATCCCCTCTGCTGCACGCAAATCGGATCTACGTCCAGGGCCGTGGCGTGAGCACTATCGCCAAAAGAGGAATATCTCTGTGTAGATTGCGCACAGGGAGCGACTTCTGTGCTATAGTTCAGGCTTGTTTGTTAACGCGACATGTTCGTTTGTCGCCCAAGGAGGGTCAGTTATGTCCAAAGTTTGCGAAGTTTGCGGTAAGCACCCCGTTGCCGGTCGCTCCATCAGCCACTCTCACCGCGTCACCAACCGTAAGTTCCGCCCCAACATCCAGCGCGTTTACGTCGTCGTCGATGGTCACCGTCGCAAGATGAACGTTTGCTCCACCTGCCTCAAGTCCGGCAAGGTTGCGCGCTCGTAAATAAGGTCTTACCAACAAGTACCTCGGACTCTCCGGGTCAAAGACCTCGCGTTCACATAGAACTTACCAAAGGCGCCCTCCCCAATGAGGGCGCCTTTTTGCACTCATTGGGGACAGACTTACATGAGTGTTTTCACGCATTTGGGACAGACATTACGCATGCCGGCAGCGGTTCGGCCCCTGCCTCACGCAGCCTCCCTCCAGCCTACGGTGGCCTTGGTCACGCTTGTAGCGCCGATGCCGGTGATACGGGCAATTTGCTTGACCGTGAGATGTGCCCGCCTGAGCCTCAGCAGACACGCATCACGATCGGGGCGTGGCAGGGCCTTGAGCAGCGCAGGATCTATGCTCGGAAGGACTTCGCGCGCAACGGAAAGAGCATCCTCATCGAGGATCCGTCGGCGTGGAAGAATCTCCTCTGACCAGATGCGCCCGGCAACTTCCTCGATATGCTCGCAATAGCAACGGGAACCTCCGACAATATCGAGCATAGGGGCCGCATCACAAATATCAAAGGGATCGTAGCCCAGCTGATATGCCTTGTAACTTGACCAGCGGTACGCCTCAAGTGAGTCGAGCGCACCTTTCACGGGATTGAGATGGATATAATCGAGCAGCTGCACTGCCTGCGTGTCCGACTCAACCGCGACCCGCGAATAGCGATTGTCAAAATGCTGAGCCTGTAACCTATTTATATCCAATGAGCGGCAATAACAGGCCCAGAACGGCAAAATGGCAAATCGATGTCTGTCCCAAATGAGTGAAAGCACTCATGTAAGTCTGTCCCCAATGAGCGGGGCGATACGCAAGGCAGATAGATTTAGTTGAAACGGTTCATTTGATTGAAGCGTTTTAGTTTGTCTTTTACGGGAATCTGCCCGTTCACCGAATTATTTCTTGCTATCATGCATCTTGTAGGGTAAATCTCCGATCGCAAGGAGACACAAATGGTGAAAAAGTCACCGGAAAACACTACTCCCGCCATCGTGGACAACGTGGAGGCGCTTGAGGCCAAACTCAAATCTATGCGTGAGGCCCAGGCTAAATTCGCTGAGTACACTCAGGAGCAGGTAGACAAGATCTTCTACGAGGCTGCTATGGCCGCCAACAAGGCTCGTATTCCTTTGGCCAAGCTCGCCATCGAGGAGACAGGCCGTGGCGTTCTCGAGGACAAGGTCATCAAGAACCACTACGCCGCTGAGTACATCTACAACGCTTACAAGAACACCAAGACCTGCGGTGTCATCGAGCGCGACGACGCTTACGGCATCACCAAGGTCGCCGAGCCGATCGGTATCGTTGGCGCTGTCATCCCGACCACCAACCCGACCTCCACGGCCATCTTCAAGACGCTCATCTGCCTGAAGACCCGTAACGCCATCATCATCTCCCCGCACCCGGCAGCCGCCAAGTGCACCATCGCCGCCGCCAAGCTCGTTCTCGACGCAGCTGTCAAGGCCGGTGCTCCTGAGGGCATCATCGGCTGGGTCGACAAGCCGTCCATCGAGCTGACCAACATGGTCATGCGCGACGTCGACATCATTCTCGCAACCGGTGGCCCGGGCATGGTCAAGGCTGCTTACTCCTCCGGTAAGCCCGCACTCGGCGTCGGCGCCGGCAACACCCCGGTCATCATCGACGATACCGCGGACATCAAGCTCGCCGTCAACTCCATCATCCACTCCAAGACGTTCGACAACGGCATGATCTGCGCTTCCGAGCAGTCCGTCACCGTCCTCGACTCCATCTACAAGGATGTCAAGGCTGAGTTCCAGCGTCGCGGCTGCTACTTCGTCAAGCAGGGTGCCGAGATGGACGCCCTGCGTGCCGCCATGTTCAAGAACGGCGCACTCGATCACCGCATCCCCGGCATGGCTGCCGCCAAGATCGCCGAGCTCGCCGGCATCGAGGTTCCCGCCAAGACCAAGATCCTGATCGCCGAGGTCACCTCCACCGATCCCGAGAAGGAAGAGTTCTCCCACGAGAAGCTCTCCCCGGTCCTCGCTATGTATCACGCCAAGGACTTCCAGGAGGCCGTTGACAAGGCAGAGCACCTCGTCCTCGCAGGTGGCCCGGGCCACACCGCCTCTCTCTACGTGCACCCGGCACAGAGCGAGAAGATCGCTAAGTTCCAGCACGTCATGAAGGCCTGCCGCATCGTCATCAACACCCCGTCCTCGCACGGCGGCATCGGTGACCTCTACAACTTCGGCATGAAGCCGTCTCTAACCCTGGGCTGCGGCTCCTGGGGTGGCAACTCCGTCTCCGAGAACGTTGGGGTGAAGCACTTGATCAACGTCAAGACCGTGGCAGAGCGCCGCGAGAACATGCTGTGGTTCCGCGCACCCGAGAAGGTCTACTTCAAGAAGGGCTGCACGCCCGTCGCACTCGACGAGCTCGGCACCGTAATGGGCAAGAAGCGCGCCTTCATCGTTACCGACCAGTTCCTCTTCAAGAATGGCAACACGCGTGCCATCGAGGCCAAGCTCGATGAGATGGGCATCGCTCACGACTGCTTCTACGACGTTGAGCCCGATCCCTCCCTGCAGTGCGCACGTCGCGGCGCCAAGCAGATGACGCTCTTCGAGCCGGATGTCATCATCGCCGTCGGCGGCGGTTCCGCAATGGACGCCGGCAAGATCATGTGGATGATGTACGAGCACCCCGAGGCGAACTTCGAGGACATGGCCATGGACTTCATGGACATCCGCAAGCGTATCTTCACCTTCCCCGAGATGGGCAAGAAGGCTTACTTCGTCGCCGTCCCGACCTCTTCGGGCACTGGCTCCGAGTGCACGCCGTTCGCCATCATCACCGACAAGGAGACCGGCATCAAGTGGCCGCTCGCCGACTACGCGCTGCTCCCCAACATGGCTATCGTCGACGCCGACAACTGCATGACCGCCCCGAAGGGCCTCACCGCAGCTTCCGGTATTGACGTCATGACCCACGCCATCGAGTCCTACGTCTCCATCATGGCTTCCGATTACACCAAGGGCCTCTCCGAGCGCGCCGCAAAGCTCGTCTTCGAGAACCTCCCGAGCTCCTTCACCAACGGTGCCAAGGATCCGCACGCTCGCGAGGAGATGCACAACGCATCCTGCATGGCCGGTATGGCATTCGGTAACGCCTTCCTGGGCCTCAACCACTCCATGGCCCACAAGCTCGGCGCTTTCCACCATCTGCCCCACGGCCTCGCAAACGCAGTCATCCTGACCCGCGTCATGCGTTACAACGCCGCCGAGGCTCCTGTCAAGATGGGAACCTTCTCTCAGTATCCTTACCCCAACGCGCTGCACAACTACGCCGAGATGGCTCGTTACTGCGGCATCGACGGCAAGGACGACCGTGAGGTCTTCGAGAACTTCATCACCAAGCTCACCGAGCTCTGCGACTTCATCGGTGTCAAGCACACCATCGCTGAGTACGGCGTTGACGAGAAGTACTTCCTCGACACCCTCGACGAGATGACCGAGCAGGCATTCAACGACCAGTGCACCGGCGCTAACCCGCGCTACCCGCTCATGAGCGAGATCAAGGAGCTCTACCTGGACGCCTACTACGGCCGAGAGCCTCAGGATTACGCCGTCTGCTAGTTTTAGCACGGTTTTTAACGGCGGGGGTGCACGGGTGTTTCACACACCCCCGCCGTCGCTTCTATCGCATCGTTGAAAGGATGCAACCATGCTGCTACCCGATTCCAAGACCGAGCTCGTCCGCCGTGGCAACAAGGTCGTTTACGACCTGGGCGACAAGATCGTCAAGGTCTTTAACGAGACCAAGCCCGTCTCCGACGTGTTCAACGAGGCTTTGAATCTTGCCCGCATCAATGAGTGCGGCATCCGCAGCCCCAAGGCTCTCGAGGTTTCCCAGCTCGAGAACGCCAACGGCTGGGCGCTCGTGACCGAGAAGGTTCCGGGCACTACCCTTGCCGAGAAGATGACTGCCGAGCCCCAGCGCTTTGGTGAGTACCTCGAGATGTTCGTCGACCTCCAGATCGAGATCCACGGCTACACCTCCCCGCTGCTTAACCGTCAGCGCGACAAGTTCGCCCGCATGATCGACAGCCTTGATCAGCTCAATGCCACCACGCGCTACAACCTTCAGGAGCGTCTGGACGGCATGACCAAGGAGTTCAAGGTCTGCCACGGCGACTTCAACCCTTCCAACGTCATCGTCGGCGACGATGGCCAGCTGTACGTCTGCGACTGGGCACACGCCACCCAGGGCTCCCCTGCTGCCGACGTTGCCACCACCTACCTGCTCTTTGCCCTCAACAGCAAGGATCAGGCCGAGGCCTACCTGGAGCTCTACTGCGACCGCGCCGACATGCCCATGCAGGTCGTGCGTCAGTGGACGAGCATCGTCGCCGCATCCGAGCTCGCTCGTAAGCGCAACGTGAACGATGAGTTCCTGAAGAACTGGATCGACGTCGTCGATTATCAGTAATATCTGAGCGATTCGCTTCGCATCGGAGGCACAAAGAAAACCCCGCAGCTCATTTGGGCTGTGGGGTTTTCTGTTACCCGTCGAGCTGATTCACGCAACAAAAAGGACTGCCCCGCTTCTCATCCTAAGAGAGATACGGGGCAGTCCTGTAATTGCATCTAATAGCAGAAACGTCGATTAGCGACGGGCAGCCTTCACCAGCTCGGCAACCTTGGCGACGACCTCGTCAATCGCCACGTCCTCACGCTCGCCGGTAGCACGGTCCTTGAGCTCCACCGTGCCATTCTTGAGGCCGCGCTTGCCCAGAACGACCTGATACGGGAAGCCCATAAGGTCGTTGTCCGCAAACTTAAAGCCGGGGCGCTCGTCGCGGTCATCCACGACAACCTCGATACCCTCGGCACACAAGCCCTCGACGATTTGGTCGCAGACGGTCGCGCACTCCTCCTTCTTGGGATCGAGCGGAATCACCGCGACCTCGTACGGAGCGACAGAGACCGGCCAGACGATGCCGTGCTCGTCATTGTGCTGCTCCACGACGGCAGCGAGCGAGCGGGACACGCCCACGCCGTAGCAACCCATGATCAGCGGTTTTTCCTTGCCGTCCTCATCCATAAAGGTGGCACCCATGGCCTCGGAATACTTGGTACCCAGTTGGAAGACCTGAGAGACCTCGATGCCGCGGGCAGCAGAGAGCGGCTTGCCGCAGTGCGGGCAGGGATCGCCGGCAACGACGGTGACCAGGTCGGCCCACTCATCGACGGTAAAGTCGCGCTCGGGGCAGGCGCCGGTAAAGTGATAATCGACCTCGTTGGCACCGCAAGCCCACTGCTTGGACTCGCGCAGGCTCTCGTCGCAGACCAGACGAATACCATCGGGCAGGTTAACCGGTCCGATAAAGCCCTTATGCAGACCGTAAGTCTGGAGCTCCTCGTCGGTCATCATGCGATAGCCCTTGCCAAAGACATGCTCGGCCTTGCAGTCGTTGAGCTCATGATCGCCCGGGACGATGGCCACGACGGGCTTACCCTCGGCATCGATCAACGCCAGGGACTTGCGCGTGCCGTTCTCGGGGAAGCCGAAGAACTTGGCGACGGCCTCGATAGTGCCCATGCCCGGAGTCTCGACCTTGGTGAGCGTACCGTCGCCGGGGCCCTCAGTCACGACGACCTTGGTGCTTGCAGCCTCGTCATCGGCAGCAAAGCCGCAATCGTCGCAGTAGACCAGCGAAGCCTCACCGGCGTCGGCCAGCGCCATGTACTCGACGGAGGTATCGCCGCCGATCTCACCGGAGTCGGCAACAACGGGCAGGGCCTTGATATAGCAGCGCTCGCAGATGTTAGCGTAGGCCTGCTTCATCTTGTCGTACTCCTCCTGCAGACTCTCCTGCGTGGCAGAGAAGCTGTAGGCGTCCTTCATGATGAACTCGCGGCCGCGCATCAGGCCAAAGCGGGGACGGAACTCGTCGCGGAATTTATCCTGGATGTGATAGAGATTCACCGGCAGCTGCTTGTAGGAACGCAGCTCGTTGCGCACCAGAGCAGTCACGGTCTCCTCGTGCGTGGGACCAAGCACGAACTCGCGTCCGTGGCGGTCATCAAAGCGCACGAGCTCCTTGCCATAGGCATCGATACGGCCGGACTCGCGCCACAGCTCGGCATCGACCATGATGGGCATCATGAGCTCCTGGGCGCCGGCAGCGTCCATCTCGTCGCGCACGATGTTCTCGATCTTGCGAATCGAGCGCCAAGCAAGCGGCAGATAGGAATAGAGACCGGCGGCCTCCTTGCGAATCATGCCGGCACGAAGCAGCAGGCGATGGCTCGCAAGCTCGGCGTCGGCCGGATCCTCTTTGAGCGTCGGAGCATAAAGCTTAGACATATACATTGCTCGAGTCATTTATTTCTCCTCAATAAGCTTGTCGACCTCGGCCATTAGCGCGTCGACAATTTGGTCCTCAGCTACTTTACCAATGATCTGGCCGTGCGAAAAGAGCAGGCCCTGACCTCGTCCGCAGGCAACACCCAAGTCGGCGTCAGAGGCCTCGCCGGGGCCATTGACTGCACAGCCCATCACGGCAATCGAAAGCGGCGCGGAGTAGTTCTTAAGCCGCTCGGTGACCTCCTCGGCGATAGGAATGAGGTTAACCTGGCAGCGAGCGCACGTGGGGCACGAGACGATCTCGGGACCACGGCGGCGAAGGCCGAGCGACTGCAGAATACCCCAGGCGACCGGCGGTTCCTCGACCGGATCGGCCGTGAGCGAGACGCGCATGGTGTCGCCAATGCCCTCGGAAAGCAAAATTCCCAGGCCCACAGAGCTCTTAATGGTGCCCTGGAGCTTGGTTCCGGCCTCAGTCACGCCCAAATGAAGCGGAACATGGGGGATTTCGCGCGACAGGGCACGATAGGTGTCAAGCGTCGTGGACACGCTATGAGCCTTGGCGGAAAGCACGATATTGGTAAAGCCGCGATCCTCAAAATGTTTGACGAAACGCTCGCTCGACATCACAAGCTTTTCGGGCTGCGTAAGGTCATCGCGCTCGGCGATATCCTGCTCAAGCGAGCCGGCGTTCACGCCAATGCGAATCGCGCACCCAGCGGCGCCCGCAGCATCGATCACGGCATCGACCTTAGCCCAATCGCCAATGTTGCCGGGATTGATGCGAAGCTTGGCGGCACCAGCCTCGACGGCGCCGATGGCGAGCTTATGGTTAAAGTGAATATCGGCGACGATCGGCACCGGAGACTCGGCACAGATGGTGCGGAAACCCTCAAGCGCGGCCTCGGTGGGCACGCTCACACGCACGATATCGCAGCCAGCCTGCGCCAACGCGCACACTTGCGCAAGCGTTGCCTGGGCGTCAGCGGTATCGGTGCAGGTCATGGATTGGACCACCACCGGCGCGCCGCCACCGATCTGCACACCGCCCACATGCACGGGGCGCGTCAACTCGCGGGGCAAAGGATGGGATAAAGACAATCCAAACACTCCCCTACAGGATAAATCGAAGGACGTCGGAACGAAGCATATAGACAAACAGCAGCGCAAAGAGCGCGATGCCCACATAGCTCACAATCGTCTGGACCTTGAGCGGAAGCTCGCGGCCAGCAATCTTTTGAATGATCTCGATGACCAGCTTGCCGCCATCGAGTGGTGGGATGGGCAGCAGGTTCATAAAGCCAAGCGAGAACGAAATGAGGGCGGCAAACGAAAGGAACGTGGCAGGGCCGGCAGCAGCAGCCTGTGAGGACATAACGCTAATGCCCACGATCGAAGAAGACTGATCGAGAATCTCCATCGTATGCTGCGGCTGGAGCAGGCGCATCACGCCCTCCGCTGTCTGCACGACATAGGAGAACGAAAGGCGAGCCGACGTGATGGGGTCTAAACGGACCACCTGCGTAGAGGCATACACACCTAGGCGCTCGTCCTCTTTGAGCGCAACCGAGGTCGAATGCTGCTTGCCGTCGCGCTCATACTCAATGGCGATATCGTCCTTACCGGCGGCCTTGCCGATGGCATCGTAAACGTCCATCCAGGTAGAGCACGATACTCCGTCAACCGAAAGGATCGCGTCGCCGCCCTCGATACCCGCCTTGGCGGCAATAGACCCCTCGCCAACCTGACCGATCACGTTGGTATCCATCGGCACGGTGACACCCGCAATAGAGTAGATGCTCATAAGCAGCAAAAAGCCCGTCAGGATATTGACGAGAATGCCCGCGAGCAGCATAAAGGCACGCTTGAGAAAACCCTGGCCCAGATAGGTATGCGAACGCTCCTGCTCAAGAAACTCCGACGCGGCGACCGGCAGCTCCCACACATCGCCCTCGGCAGTCGCATGCTCTCGATCGAACTTGCGGCCGTCAAAGGTGGTATATCCTGCAGCATCGCGCGGCAGCGTCTGGTACCTAACCGGATAGTAGCTGGGTGAAGGCTTCTCCCCTTCCTCGTACCAAGGCGCAATGGAGCCCCAGCCCAAAAGCAAGGCACAAGCCTCGAGAACATCCTCCTCGGACAGCTCCAGCTCAACGGAAAGGTCTGCAACCGAAACGCGACCATGACGATAGATCGCCGCAAGCACACAGTCGGCGCACGAGACATCGGTCGGGTCCATACCGCAGATTGCGGCATAACCACCTAGCAGCAGCGGCGTCACGCCAAACTTGGTACCGATGCGACGCGACGTATGATGAATATCGAAGCGGCACGGCAGGCCCAAGAAAAACTCGGTGACACGCACGCCGCACGCACGGGCCGCCAAAAAGTGGCCGCCCTCATGCAGAAACACGAGGACGGATAGCATCAAAAGGCCCCAAAAGACTGAGGAGAGAACGCTCAGAACAGTATCCATAAAACGAAAAGCAATCCTTACGATTAAGAGCGGGTTGCAGCGAGCACCTCGGCGGCCTTGGCACGAGCCCACGTATCGATATCGCGAAGCTGCTCAAAGGATGCGACCGCCTGCGTATCGTGTGAATCCATGCACGATTCCACGATACGGTCGATATCGGTAAACGTACAGGCATCGTGCAGGAAGGCATCGACGGCAACTTCGTTGGCGGCATTCAGCACGCATGGCATGGTGCCGCCCGTCTTGCCGGCACGCTCGGCCAGCGCGAGGCAGCGGAATGTGTCCGTATCGGCCGCATCGAAGGTGAGCTGCCCGAGCTCGCGGAAATCGATTCGAGGCGCTGGGGTATCCCACCGCTCGGGATACGAGAACGCGAACTGGATGGGAATGCGCATGTCGGACGCACCAAGATGTGCCATCACAGAGCCGTCCGCATACTCGACCATCGAGTGGATCTTTGACTGGCGCTGAACGACCACGTTGATAAAGTCGAGATCGCACCCGAACAGGTGCATCGCCTCGATACGCTCCAAGCCCTTATTCATGAGGGTCGCAGAGTCGATGGTGATCTTAGCACCCATGGCCCACGTGGGGTGTGCCAGCGCATCGGAGCGTGTCACGCAATTGAGCTCGTCGCGCGTACGGCCAAAGAACGGACCACCCGAGCAAGTGAGCCAAATGCAGTGAGCCTCGCGCGGATTCTCCCCCAGATAGCACTGGTAGATGGCGGAGTGCTCGGAGTCGACTGGAATAAGCTGACCGGGCTGCGCCAACGGCATCAGCAGGTCACCGCCGACAACGAGGGACTCCTTGTTAGCAAGTGCAAGACGCTTGTTCGAGGTCAGGGCTGCATGGCTCGCTTCGAGACCGGCAGCGCCCACAATAGCAACAAGCACACAGTCGACGTCATCGCGACGCGCGAGCTCACAAACCGCCTGCGCACCAACACCGAGCTCGGTGCCCTCGGGCAGCTCCTGCAGTACAGCGTCCGCACCGTGGGTGGTGTCGGCCACGGCAACGGCCGGAACCGAAAACTCACGGGCAAACGCAACGAGCTCGGCGGTACTGGAGTTAACGGAAAGCGCCGTCACCTGCAGACGGTCGGCATGCTGACGGCAAACATCGAGCGCCTGGGTGCCAATAGAGCCCGTACAGCCCAAAATTGCAACCCGCAGACGCCCATCGGGGCCGCACGTCGTCTGAAACGCCATTACAGCACGCCTCCGATCATCAAAAGCAGCTGCGCGGTAATGCAGCCAAAGATAAGCGAGTCGCTACGGTCGAGCATGCCGCCATGGCCCGGAATCAGATTGCCGGAATCCTTGACGCCCACGCCACGCTTGATGCGTGACTCGATGAGGTCGCCGATAACGCCCAGGATGGACACAACCACGCCGCAAAGCAGCGCATAGGGCAAGCTCAGCTTATAGAAATGGGTCGCCCACAAAATAAGCCAGATGAGAACCGAGCCCAAGATGCCGCCGAAAAAGCCCTCCCAGCTCTTTTTGGGAGAAATCTTGGGGACCATCTTGTGCTTGCCGATACGGCTACCCACGATATAGGCGAACGAATCGGAGACCCAGAGAGACGCGCAAACACCCACCGAAAGCAGGGCGCCGGCAAAACCGGGCACGGCATCGCGCAGCAGCACGATGGCCGACAGCATAAAACCGGTGTAGATGGGGCCCATGAGCGTCACGGCTACATCGGATATACGGGTACGCGACGACCAGACATACCAAATACCCACCGCAAGCATCAGTGCAAAAAGCAGGGCATTCAAAAGCAGCGAGTCGCCCAGCGCCGAGAGCGGAAAGAGCACGGCGGCAGCGATACCCAGGCGCTCGTTAGCCATCTTGCCATCGAGCCTCGTCATACGGAAAAACTCATAGCAGCACAGACCGCTCATGACAGAAACAAAGATGGCCGTGGGCACGATACCCAAAACCAGGCACAGGATAAAGACAACGGCGTAGACGATACCGGCGGCGGCACGGGTAATAAAGCCCGCCAGCCACGAACCGGTGCCGCTCTTCGCTGCAGGCGCTCCCGCAGTGGCAGCTTTGCGCGCAGGCGTCTTGGGAGCAGATGCCTTGGGACGATCGGACACGATTAAGCCTCCTCGGTCTTGCTCAGTCCACCAAACCTACGGTCACGGCCCTGATAGGCCAAAATGGCGTCGACAAGGCCCCAACGATCAAAGTCGGGCCAATAGGTATCGATGACGTAGAACTCGGAATAAGCCACCTGCCACAGCAGATAGTTCGAAAGGCGCAGCTCACCAGAGGTGCGAATCACAAGCTCAGGATCGGGAAGGCCGGCAGTATAGAGGTGGGAAGCCACCATGTCGTCATCAATTGCGGCAGGATCGATCTTACCGGCGGCAGCGTCGAGTGCAATCTGACGGACAGCGCGGGTAATCTCGGCACGCGCGCCGTAGTTGACGGCAAGCGCCAGCGTCATACCGGTGTGATCGGCGCACTCGGCAAGACCGCGTTCAAAAACGTCGCGGGTCTTCTTGGGCAGCGCGGAAATGTCGCCCAAAAAGACAACGCGCACGTTTTCGCGCTTCAGAAGCGGCAGCTCGTCGATAAACGTCTTGGCAAACAGATGCATCAAGACGTTGACCTCATGCTGCGGACGGTTCCAGTTTTCGGTAGAAAACGCATAGGCAGAAAGCACGTCGACGCCCAGGCGCACGCAGGCGGTAATGATCTCGCGCAGCGAGAGGATACCTGCCTTATGACCCTCGGTGCGTGCAAGACCGCGCGACGTGGCCCAACGACCGTTGCCGTCCATGATGCACGAGATATGGTGCGGAATGTTATTGAGGTCAAGGTCGGAAAAACCGACGCCCGCAGGGGCGTCGGCAAAGTACTCGACCAGTTTATGCTCGTCGTATTGCACCTTAGATCTCCATGACCTCGGCTTCTTTTTCCTTCAGAAGCTCCTCGACCTTGGCGACATACTCATCGGTGTGCTTCTGGACCTTGGCCTGCTCGCGACGGACATCGTCCTCGGTGAGCTCCTCATCGCGCTCGAGCTTATTGTTGAAGTCGCGACGGATGTTACGGATAGACACCTTGGCCTGCTCGGCGTACTCGCGGCACTCCTTGACGAGCTCGCGACGGCGCTCCTCAGTGGGCGCCGGGAACGGCAGACGAACGACGGTGCCATCAGAGTTGGGGGTAATGCCCAGATCGGAAGCGCCGATGGCCTTGACGATAGCGTTGATGAGCGCCTTGTCCCACGGCTCGATGAGCAGCATGTGAGCCTCGGGGGTCTTGACGGCGGCAACCTGCGTGACCGGCGTGGGAACACCGTAATAATCAACGGTGATGTCGGACAGAATGTTGGCGTTGGCGCGACCGGTACGGACCTTGGAGAAGTTATGCTTGAGGGACTCGAGCGACTTGTCCATATGGGCGGTGATGTTCTCTGCCATGCTTAATCCTCCTGATAGACGAGCGTGCCGACGGGCTCACCCGCGAGCGCGCGCTTGACGGTGTCCTCGCCATCGATGTTGAGGACCAAAATAGGCATACGGTTATCCTGGCACAGAGCCGTAGCCGTGGAATCCATAACCTGCAGGCCGCGAACGAGAACCTCGTGATAGGTAATCTTGTCAAAACGGACGGCATCGGCGCACTTGACGGGATCCTTGTCGTAGATGCCGTCAACCTTGGTGGCTTTAATCAGAATCTCGGCGCCGATCTCGCACGCACGAAGAGCCGCGGCGGTGTCGGTCGTAAAGTACGGATTGCCCGAACCGGCAGCGAAGATGACGACGTTGCCCTTGGACAGATGGTTGATAGCGCGGCGACGAATATAGGGCTCGCAGATCTCGTTCATCTGGATAGCGCTCATCACGCGGCAGGGAACATCGTTGTGCTCGAAGGCATCCTGCAGGGCGAGCGCGTTCATAACGGTTGCCAGCATGCCCATGTAGTCGGCCTGAGCACGCTCCATGCCACCGGCAGCGCCGGCCATGCCACGGAAAATATTGCCGCCGCCGACAACGACGCCGACCTCATGGCCAACGGCGAGCAGCTCCTTGACCTGCTTGGCAAGATGGTCGGTAACCTTGGGGTCGATGCCATATTGGCCGTCGCCCATCAGTGCTTCGCCGGAAAGCTTAAGAAGCACGCGTTTATATCGGATGTCGGACAAAGCGATCCTCCTTTAATTAGACTCTCAATATGATAACAAAGGCTTAACGGGGAGCCATGAAAAAGCAGGCTGTGAGTAAAACCCACAGCCTGCTCATTACCAGCTACAAGAGCTTATTTACTCGCCACGGACCAGACGGTCGAAGGCAACGACGGTAATGGTGTCGCCAAGCTCCTTGGAGACCTGCTCAGCGTACTTCTTGATGGTGAGGGAGCTGTCCTTGATGAACTCCTGCTCGGTGAGCACGGACTGCTTGTAGAACTTCTCCAGACGGCCGACAGCCATCTTCTCCTGGATAGCCTCGGGCTTGCCGGACTCGGCAGCCTGAGCCATGTAGATCTGCTTCTCGTGCTCGACGGTCTCGGCCGGAACCTGATCGCGGGTAGCGCAGATCGGGGCGACGGCGGCAACCTGAAGGGCAACGTCGTGAGCGAAGGCCTTGAAGGACTCAGCCTGAGCGGTCTCGGCCTTCTCGAAAGCAAACTCGACGAGGACGCCGATCTTACCACCCATGTGGATGTAAGAAGCGAGCGCGCCGTTCTCGGCCTTGCGGGCAGCGAAGCGAGAGATCTTCATGTTCTCGCCCATGATGTGAATCATCTCGGTGAGCTCGGAGGAAACGGTCTCCTCGCCCATCGGCTTCTCGAGCAGAGCGACGACGTCAGCAGGCTCGGTGGTAGCGACAACCTCAGCGACCTTGGAAGCAAAGCCAGTGAACTTGGCGTTGGAGCCAACGAAGTCGGTCTCGCAGGAGAGCTCGAGCAGAGCGCCGGTCTTGCCATCCTCGGAGACGAACGCGGCGACAGCGCCCTCGTTGGTCTCACGGCCAGCCTTCTTGGCAGCCTTGGCAAGGCCGTTCTTACGAAGAACGTCGACAGCGGCGTCCATGTCGCCGTCAGCCTCGACGAGAGCCTTCTTGCACTCCATCATCGGGGAGTCGGTCATCTCGCGGAGCTGCTTGACCATAGCGGCGGTAATCTGGGCCATTGTGGTTCCTTTCAAAGAGATGAAAAAGAATTAACTAAGACTGATTTACTCGGCCTTGGGCTCAGCGGCCATCTCGGCCTCGGAGACCTGCTCCTTGCCGGAGCCAGCGAGGCAGGCGTCAGCCATGAGCTCGCACATAAGGGTGACAGCAGAGATAGCGTCATCGTTGCAGGGGATGCCGTACTCGACCTCGTCGGGATCGGAGTTGGTGTCGATCAGAGCGACGACGGGGATGTTCAGGCGCTGAGCCTCCTTGATGGCGTTTTCCTCGCGCTTGGTGTCGATGACAAAGAGAGCCTGGGGCAGACCCTTCATGTCGCGGGCGCCACCGAGGTTGGTCTGGAGCTTGGTGAGCTCCTTGCCGAGCACAGCCTGCTCCTTCTTGGGGAGCACTGCCATGCGACCGTCCTCGACCATGGCCTCGAGCTCCTCCATGCGGTTGATGCGGGAGCGGATGGTGACGAAGTTGGTCAGCATACCGCCGAGCCAACGCTGGTTGATATAAGGCATGTTGGCGCGCTCAGCGGCGTTCTTGACGGCCTCCTGAGCCTGCTTCTTGGTGCCGACGAACAGCACATTGCCACCCTTGGCGACGTTCTTGACGAAAGTGTAGGCCTGGTCGGCGTCGAGGATGGTCTGCTTGAGGTCGAGGATGTAGATGCCGTTGCGCTCACCGAAGATGAACGGCTTCATCTTGGGGTTCCAGCGACGGGTCTGGTGACCGAAGTGGCAGCCGGCCTCGAGCAGGGTGCGGATATTAATCTTGGTAGCCATGTTAAACCTCCTGTGGTTTGCCTCCGCGCGGGGTCATCCTCCAAAACCAACCCGGACATGTGCTACCAAAGCCCGGGCACCACGGTATGAAGTAGCCGCGCGTGCGTGATAAAAACATGTTGCCGTGAAGCAACCCGATGAATGATAGCAGGAATGCTTCTTCCTGCCAACCCGCAATCAAAACCACACACCTGAGTGCGGCGCGGGGCGTCCCAGCCACTATTCGCCTCGGGGATGGGCTTGAGCCACGGCACGTTTGAGCCGATCGGGTGTGAGATGCGTGTAGATCTGCGTCGTGGACAGGCTCGCATGACCCAGCAGCTCTTGAACCGAGCGCAGGTCCGCGCCGCCCTCGAGCAAGTCGGTCGCAAAGGTATGGCGCATCGCATGCGGGGCGATGTCGGCCGGAATGCCGGCGAGCGTCGCCAGCATATGAAACCGCCGCCTGAGCATGGCGGCACTCATGCGATTACCGCGCGCCGATATAAGCAGCGGATGCGGCCCGGTAGCGGGGTCACGACGCTTTGCCTGAGCGAGCAACTCCGGCCTTCCCTCCTCAATATAGAGACGCGTCGCCTCGAGCGCACGACGATACAGAGGGACGATACGTTCTTTGCTCCCCTTGCCCCACAGGCGCAGCGTGCGTTCGGACCACGCAATGGACTCCACATTGAGTGCTGCGAGCTCAGAGATACGGGCGCCCGAGGCATAGAGCAGCTCGAGCATCGCCGCATCGCGCAGTCCCGCGGGTGTTGAGGTATCAGGCGTCATGAGCAGCGCCTCCACCTGTTGGGTCGTCAGCACACCAGGTAGATCGCGCGGGAGCTTGGGCGAGGAAATTGCCGAGACCACATCGCCCTCCACGACCCCCTCGGCAGCCATCCATCGATAGAGCGATCGGATAGCCGACAGATGCGCCGCAAGCGTTCGGGGAGCCACCTGCTCACGCGAAAGCTCGGCAAGATAGCGGCGAATGGTGCGCACGTCGGCAGCGAAAGCATCGATATCCTCGCGCTCGCACCAGGCAGCAAAGCGCTCCAGCCTCGAGCCGTAGGCCGTCACCGTGTTGGGAGAAAGTCCCTCGACACGTGAGATATAGGCGATAAACGAGTCGACGGTGTCGTACAGGTCAAAGGCTATGACCGGTCGCCTCCAAACAGATCAGGACGAGTGGCCAGATAGGCATCAAGGGCCTCGAGCGCACGGTCCGCATAGGCCTGGTAGCGGTCGCGCTTGCTGCGGCGCTTACCATCCCCGAGTGGCGGCACCAGGCCAAAGTTGACATGCATAGGCTGATAGCCCACGGTGGCAGGATCGGTCGCATAGCCCACGAGCGCACCCAGGGCGCCCACGCGCGGCAACTCGACGCCCGCGACACCGATAGCCTCGGCATAGGTGTTGAGCGCCGCGAGCAGACCGGTCGCCACGGCTTCCATGTACCCCTCGGTGCCGGTGATCTGACCGGCCAGGCGCACGCCGGTACCGGGCACGGCAAAGGTGCCATCGAGCACGTGCGGGGCGTCGACAAAGGTATTGCGGTGCATGACACCGTAGCGGAAGAACTCAGCGTTCTCCAGGCCCGGCACCATATGGAAGACGCGCTTCTGCTCGCCAAAGGTCAGGTTTGTCTGGAAGCCCACCAGGTTATAGGCGGTCTTCTCCTTGTTCTCGGCACGCAGCTGAATCGCCGCCCAGGGGCGACGTCCGGTACGCGGGTCGGTGAGGCCGACTGGCTTCATGGCGCCAAAGCGAATGGCGTCCTTGCCGGTGCGCGCAACTTCCTCGGCAGGCTGGCAGGCCTGGAACAGATCGCCGCCCTCAAAGTCTTTGAGCACCACGCGGTCGGCCGTGGTAAGTGCCTCGATAAAGGCCTCGTACTCCTCCTTGTTGAGCGGAGCGTTGAGATAGTCGCCGCTCCCCTGCTCCTCGTAGCGCGACTGCGAAAACAGCACGTCCATATCGAGCGTGGAGGCATCGACGATCGGCGCCGCGGCATCGAAGAACGCAAGGGCGTCGCCACCGACGAGCTTCATGACCTCTTCGCTCAGCGCCGGTGAACACAGCGGGCCCGCGGCAATGACCACGTGGCCCTCGGGAATCTGCGTGACCTCGCCGTGCGCGACCTCGATATTGGGACGGGCGGCAACCTCGGCCTCGACAAGCTCGGAAAACTTGACGCGGTCGACCGCCAGGGCACCGCCGGCGGGAACAGCCGCGCGATGGGCGCAATCGAGCAGGACTGAACCCATGCGCTTAAGCTCGGCCTTCAGCAAACCAGCCGCGGAATCCGGACGGGTCGACTTAAACGAATTGGAGCAGACGAGCTCTGCCAGGTGATCGGTATGGTGAGCCGGGGAGCTCACCTGGGGGCGCATCTCGCACAGCTTTACGGCAAACCCGCGGTCTGCCAGCTGGATCGCGCATTCCGAACCCGCCAGACCGCCACCGATAACCGTCACCTGATCGAACTGCATCTGCAAACACCTTTCTAATTGACACGTTTTCCATTGTGACCGAAGGGCGTCTGGGCGTGAAGGGCAAACTTGGAGGGCGCATACCTTCCATCCATCATGCGCTCGATAAGGCCCTCGAGTTCAAGCGAACCCAAGAGTTTGAGTACGCCGACAGCATCGAGTGAGACGAGCGCCGCGATGTCGTCGACCTTGAGCGGCGAGGCGATGAGCGCATGCATCACGGTCTGCTGTGTTGGATTCAGGTCGGCAATGCCGGGAGCATCGGGGCGCGAGTAGCGCAGGGTGCCGTATATGCGAGAGATAGCCATCTCGATGGACTCCTCGTCGACAATGCAGCAGGCACCGTTCGCAATGAGGTAATTCGTGCCACGCGACTCGGGCGATAGGATCGACCCCGGCACGGCAAGAAGTTCGCGCCCCAAATCCATAGCAGCCTCGGCTGTAGAAAACGTCCCGGAAGGCATACCCGCCTCGGATACAAAGAGGGCTTGCGACAGGGCCGCGATCACGCGATTGCGACGCGGAAAGGCAAACTTGCGCGGACCCATGCCCCACGGAGAGATCGACACGACCGCGCCACCCGTATCGAGCGTGCGCATAATAAGCCCCGCGCTCGAACGCGGGTAGACCACGTCGGCGCCCGTCCCCAGCACCACGACGTGTTTGCCGCCGGCGTTGACCGCAGCCCAACCCGAGGCCTGGTCACAACCGACCGCGCCGCCCGAAACTACCGTCACTCCCGCCTCGACCGCCACCTTTGCCGCAAGCTCTGCCACGGCAAGACCATACGGCGAGGCCTTGCGCGCGCCGATGATGGAGAGCGCGGGTGTCGAAAGCACCTCGGGATTGCCACGCACATAAAGCGTCTGGGGTACATCAGAAAGCTCCAATACGGTCTCGGGATACAACGCATCACCTGGATGCAGTTCAAAGGTCCCCTCGGCTATCATTGGTCCCTCCTTCCCTGGTACATCGCCGCCTCGAGCGCATGGTCCTGCGTCACCTGCTCGCTCTCGGCGACGTCAGCGATTGTACGCGCGATACGCACCAGGCGCACGATGCCGCGGCCCGTGAGATGCGTGCGTTTGGACAGGCCGAGCACACACTTCTCCGCCGCATCATCGAGCTCAAAGGTCGAAACGACGCCGTCAATGGACCGTGTCTCGTCATCCTCGGCCTCGGCATCAGCATCGTCCATACGGGATTCGCGCCAAGCGCGAAAAGCGCGACCGCGCACAACGTAGTCACGTAACTCGGCCGACGACATACCCTCCGCGCCCTCGATAATCACCTGAGGGTCGGGACGGGTCACATCGATCATCATGTCGATACGGTCGGCCAAAGGACCGCGCAGTTTAGACCGATAGCGCTCGACCATCGCCGCCGAGCAGCGACACGGTACCTCACGATCGCCCAAAAAGCCGCAGGGGCAGGGATTGCTCGCAGCCAGCAGCTGAAAGCGCGACGGGAAGGTAAAGGCCCCGTCGACGCGCACGATCCTCACATAGCCGCGCTCGATGGGCTGACGCAGTGTCTGCAGCACACCCGTGGGAAACTCGGCAAGCTCGTCCAAAAATAGCACGCCGCCATGAGCAAGGCTGATCTCACCCGGGTGCACCGGGCGTCCGCCGCCGATAAGGCCTGCGGTCGAAATACTGTGATGGGGACTGCGGAAGGGCCGGTGCCCCGCCAACAAGCCATCAATGTTCTCGCCCAAAACCGAATGGATGCACAGCGCCTCCTGTTGATCCTCGACGGAAAGCTCGGGCAGGATGCCGGTCATACGGCGTGCGAGCATCGTCTTGCCCGATCCCGGGGACCCAATCATGAGCAAGCCGAGTTCTCCTGCCGCCGCAAGCGCCATGCCGCGTTTAGCGACTTCCTGCCCCAGCACGTCTGCATAGTCGAGCTCGGGCTCAAAGGTCGCCTCGACACCCTCGGAATCCAAGTAGTGCCGTGCGGCATCGCCCATGCCGTGAGCAAGCTGAGACAGATGGTCGATAAAGCCGCAATCCACGCCCGCGAGTGGCACATGCTGGTCGGACCTGCCGGCGATAAAAGACAGCCCCATGTCGCGAGCCAATAGCTGAAACGCCACCTCGCCTTTGACAGGAAGCACCGTGCCGTCCAAGCCGAGCTCGCCGGCGATAAGACAACGATCGAGGTTGTCGCGGGGAATCTGACCATCGGCCGCTAGAACCGCGATGGCGATGGGCAGATCAAAGCCGCTACCGGTCTTGCGAATATCGCCGGGCGCCAGATTGACCGTAATGCCCGAGCGCGGGATCTCAAAGCCGGCCGAGCGCATCGCACAGCGAATACGACCACGTGACTCCATCACCTCCATACTCGGGATGCCGAGCATCTGAATGCCCGGAACGCCGCCGGCAAGCGAGACCTCGACCGTGACGTGAATCGCCTCGACACCGCGGATGCAGGCCGCGTGAACGGCAAACGTCTCGAACGCCATCACGACACCTGCCAATCGAACGCGTTGTACTGATGCTCGATCTCGGCGATATGCCCGCCGCGAATGGTGACACCCACTGCATCGAAGCGGATCGCCTTGAGCGGATAGTGCTCCATGAGATAGCAACTTGCGATACGGCGATACCGACGCTGCTTTTGGGCATCCACGGCCTCCTCGGGAAAGACCCGCGTGGTGCAATCCAGGGCGACGCGCCTGGTCTTGACCTCGGCCATCACCACGACATCGTCAAGCTCATCGAGCAGCACCAGATCGGCTTCGCCCTCGGTGCAACGATAACCCTGCTCCAGCAAGGTGTAGCCGCGCTCGTTAAAGTAGTCGATGGTGATCAGCTCGCCCAGCATGCCCAGCTCACGGGGACTGAGTCCCTTGATAAACTCGGGCGTCATCGCCCCGCAGTCGAGCTCGCCGTTTTCCCAACGCTCCTTGAGCTGCTGCGTCTTGCTCTTTTTGCTTGCGGCACTCATGGGGTCTCCTTTCCCGCACACTGCATTGCCCCGATGATGAGGGCACCTTTCATGCGGGTAAGTACAGGAAGCAAACCAAAAGCTGACCAAATGCCGTCAAAAAACGGGCCGTACGCAGCAATGGTGTTGCATACGGCCCGCTACCAGCAGGTTTATAAAACCCCAGAGGTCCCTGTCTCCACAATTGGCCTAGAAAAGGCGCTCAGTCTGCAGAAAGTTTCCGCAAAAGCTCACGCGGTGCAGCGGACAAAGTCCATGTTTGCGAATGGCCTCGATATGCTCGGGGCTTGCATAGCCCTTCGACTCGGCCAGATGGTACTCGGGGTACTCGGCGTCGTACTCGACCATCATCTCGTCACGCGTGACCTTGGCCATGATGGACGCCGCGGCGATGCAGGCGATCTTGGCATCGCCCTTCACCACATCGCGCTCGTTAGGAACGGCGCCCAAGGGGTTGCCATCCATAAGCACGCAATCGGGCTCGAGCCCTGTATCGGCCACGGCGCCTGCAACGGCGGTACGGATAGCACGGGCCATGCCCATCTCATCGATATCCTTAGGCGCGATATGGCAAAAACCGATCGCCGTCGCCACCTCGGCAATCTTCACTGAGAGCAACTCGCGGCGCGCCGGCGTGAGCTTTTTGGAATCGTTGATGCCCCAGACGCGCGGCTCCATAGGAAGGCAGACAGCGCATACCGTCAAAGGACCGGCCACCGATCCGCGACCCACCTCGTCGACACCAACGACCACCCCATCGCCGCCAAGCTCATGCATAAGCTCGTACATGTCATTGACGCGCTCGCGCTCGGCAAGCTCTTTGGCATGGCGTTTGAGGGCGCGTTCGCAAGCCTTGATCACCTGCTGGCGCGGATCCTCGCGATAATGCTCCACGAGGGCGGGAATCTCCTCAAACGTAGCGCTCGCCAGCTCGCCAGCAACTTGCGATGCCGAAACCGAGCTCGTCATATTGGCCATACCAGGCCCTCCTTGCATGCAAATCGGATAAAAAGAAGGGCCACCCGAAGGTGACCCTTACGTCCAAACGAGTGGACAGACGCTGCGATCTTCTTAGCGCTTCTCGGGGATGCGAGCAGCCTTGCCCACCTTGTCGCGGAGGTAGTACAGCTTGGCGCGACGGACGCGACCATGACGAACGACCTCGAGCTTGGCGATCTTGGGACTGTGAAGCGGGAAGGTACGCTCAACACCGACACCGAAGGACATCTTGCGGACGGTGAAGGTCTCGCGGGCACCGGCGCCGGCCATGCGGATGACGTCGCCCTGGAAGACCTGGATGCGCTCGCGGTCGCCTTCCTTAATGCGGTAGTGAACCTTGACGTTGTCGGCGACGCGAACCTGAGGAATGTCCTCGCGGATCTGCTGACGCTCGATTGCGCGGATGTAATCCATGTGCAATTCCTTACTCTTCTAGAGGTGCCGTACCACCTTGGCCGGCACGTAGTTGAACAAACGTATTCGAGTATACACGCGCGGGTTTCTGCTGCAAGAACAATTTTTTACGCAGACAAAAAGACAAAACCCGCACATGATAACCGCCCGCCTCACGAATGAGGCGGGCGGCATGAAGGGGGCTACGCTAGGCGTCTAGACCCAAAACGTTAGGCGGAACGCTTGGCCTCGAGCTTGGCCTGGGCGGCAGCCAGGCGTGCGAGGGGCACGCGGTAGGGCGAGCAGGACACATAGTCCACATCGGCCACGTTAAACAGGCCCTTGATGGACTTGGGGTCGCCGCCGTGCTCGCCGCACACGCCAAAGTGCATATCAGGGTTGGTGGCGCGGCCCTTCTCGACAGCCATGCGCACCAGTTCGAGTACTGCCGTGTCAATGGTCTCGAAGGGATTGTCCTTCAAGATCTTCTTATGCATGTACAGCGGGATGAACTTGGCCTCGGCGTCGTCACGCGAGAAACCGAAGGTCATCTGCGTGAGGTCGTTGGTGCCAAAGCAGAAGAAGTCTGCGTGATGGGCGATCTCGTCAGCGACCATGCAGGCGCGCGGCAGCTCGAGCATCGTGCCCACGGGAATATTGAGCTCGACGCCCTCTTCGTCGGAAACCTCGGCGATCACGCGCTCGATAACCTCGCGGGTCTGAACATGCTCGGCCGTAATGGAAACGAGCGGGACCATAATCTCGGGACGCGGATCGACGCCCTCCTTGATGAGGCGAGCGGCAGCCGTGGCGACGGAGCGGACCTGCATGAGCGGCAGATCGCTAAAGACGATGGACAGGCGCACGCCGCGTAGGCCGAGCATCGGGTTGGACTCGACCATGCCGTCGATACGACGCAGGCGGGCGCGCAGGACGGCAAGCTCTTCCTCGCTGGCGCCAGCGGCTTCCTTCTTGGTGATGGCGACCTCGAGCTCGCGAGGATTATCCAGGAACTCATGAAGCGGCGGATCGAGCAGGCGGACGACCACATCGCGACCGGACATGGTCTTGAACATCGCCAGGAAGTCCTCGGTCTGAACCTTGAGCAGGTCGGCCAGGGCCTGCTGCTTCACGGCCTCATCGTCAGACAGGATAAAGCTCTGGATGATGTTCTTGCGGTCGCCCAGGAACATGTGCTCGGTGCGGCACAGGCCGATGGCCTCGGCGCCAAACTCGAGCGCGAGCGCGGCATCCTCGGGGTTGTCGGCATTAACGCGCACATGGTTGGCATGGCCACCGGTCTCGTCCAGGCGAATCTCGTCGGCCCAGGATAGGATGGTGTCCAGATCGCCGGTGAGCTCGGCGGAGACCAGGTCAACGGCGCCGTCGACGACGATACCCTGGGTGCCGTCGATGGAGATAACGTCGCCCTCGTGCAGCACGCGGTCGCTGCCCTCGATGCGCACGACCTTCTCGGCGGCGTCGATATGGAAGCGCTCAACGCCACAGACGCAGGGCGTACCCATGCCGCGGGCGATAACGGCGGCATGGCTCGTCTTGCCACCGTGGCTGGTCAGGATGCCCTCGGCGGCTACCATGCCCTTCAGGTCGTCGGGGTTGGTCTCCCAACGAACCAGAATGACCTTGTGACCCTCGGCGGAACGCGCGACAGCGTCGTCGCTCGAGAACACGACCTCGCCCACGGCGGCACCGGGGCTGGCATTAAGACCGCTGGCGAGAGCCTCGTACTTCTTGGAGGCGTCAAACTGCGGGTGAAGGAGCTGGTCGAGTTGCGCGGGATCGATGCGGCTCACGGCCTCTTCGCGGGTGATCAGGCCTTCCTCGACCATTTCGATGGCGATGCGCAGGGCGGCGGTGGCGGTACGCTTGCCCACGCGGGTCTGGAGCATCCAGAGCTTGCCCTGCTCGATGGTGAACTCGATATCGCACATATCGCGGTAATGATCCTCGAGCGTCAGGAACACGCGCTCGAGCTCCTCACCTGCGGACTCGAGGCCCGGGGTGGTCTTGAGGTCGGTGATCGGCTCGGTGTTGCGGATACCGGCGACGACGTCCTCGCCCTGAGCATTAACCAAAAAGTCACCGTAGAACTCCTTGGTGCCGTCGGCCGGATTACGCGTAAAGGCGACGCCTGTCGCAGAGGTCTCGCCCTTGTTGCCAAAGGCCATGGCCTGCACGTTGACGGCGGTGCCGAGGTCGTCGGAAATGCCATGCTGCTTGCGGTAGATGCAGGCACGCTCGTTCATCCAGCTGCCAAAGACGGCCTGAATTGCAAGGCGTAGCTGAAGCTCCGGGTCGTGCGGGAAAACGGGCTTGCCGTCAGCGACCTCGAGCTCGGGATACAGGGAGGCATCGACGTTCTCGGAGAAGATGCCCTTAAAGGTCTCGACGAGTTCCTGAAGGTCCTCGGCCGAAAGCTCGGAATCGACGCGAACGCCGGCGACCAGACGGGCCTGGGTCAGGGCGTTCTCGAACAGGTCGGCGTCAACGCCCATGACGACATTGGAAAACATCTGGATAAAGCGGCGGTAGCTATCCCAAGCAAAACGCGGGTTCTGCGTCTGCGCGATGAGGCCCTGGACGGAATCGTCATTGAGGCCCAAGTTGAGGACCGTGTCCATCATACCGGGCATGGAGAACGGAGCGCCCGAACGAACCGACACGAGCAGCGGATCGGAGGCGTCGCCGAGCTTCTTGCCGCAGCGGGCCTCGAGGTCCGCCTCGGCGGCAACGATCTCATCGAGTGCGCCCTCGGGCCACACGTTGCCGGCACCGGAGTACTCGACGCAAGTCTGGCAGGTAATGGTAAAGCCACCGGGAACCGGCAGGCCGATACGGCTCATCTCGGCAAGGTTAGCGCCCTTGCCGCCAAGCACGAAGTTCATGGACTTGTCGCCCTCGGTGACACAGGTGCCCTGGGCGTCGGTTCCAAAACGGTAAACCCTCTTGCAATCGCTCACGATACTTCCCCTTCCATGCACTTACGCGCACGACCGTGGTAACGAATCGACCCGCCAGATGCGGGCCGTGAGGGAACTATACGGCGGGTTTTGAGCGGGCTTAAGCAGAGGATGCGCGGTTTGGTAAACGTGCTAAAACTGGCGGTAAACGGTAGGTAAAGGTGGTTACCTTATGAAGATACCATTGTAAGAAAGTGCAGGTCAGATGCGATATTTTTGCTAAATCGCTTTATCAAAATGCTGCTACTATTAGGCTCGACGGGCGGCGCGGCGGGCACGGGCTTCTTGGATTTCCTCCAAGTGGCTAATGATCTCGGCAGCGCTTTCCTCGATGGCCTTGCCGTCGGTACGCACCACAAAGCAGCCTAGGCGCTTCATGAGGGCACGGGCTTCCTCGAGCTCGCTGTGCACGCTCTCGGGCTCGGCATAGGAGCCGGCAACGGCACGAGCGTAATCATCGCCCAAGCGGCTATCGCGAATTTCGGAAATCACATCGACGGTCGAAATCAGGCCGAACAGGCGCATCGGGTCAACCTCGTAAATCGACTTCGGCGGCTCCATGCCATGGGCCAACGGAACATTGGCAACCTTGTAACCTTGATAGGCCAGATACATCGACAGCGGCGTCTTGGACGTGCGCGATACGCCCAGCAGCACGATATCGGCACCTGAAAGATCGTCGCAACCGCGCCCATCATCGTGCTCAACAAAATACTCCATGGCCTCGATGCGATGGAAGTAGCGGTCATCGGTCTTGTGAATCACGCCGGCAACGCCCTTGGGCGGCACACCGATAAGCGACGACAGCACGGCGAGCGTCGGGCCAATCAGGTCGACTGAACGAATATGCAGCATGCTCAGGTAATCGAGCACACGGGCGCGAAGCGCCGGATCGACAATGGTGTGAAACACGGCAATATCGCGATGGTCGGCATCGACGCGCGGCCCCACAAATGACTTGACCTGCTCCACGGAAGTCACCTTGGGCAGACGTAAAACGCGAAAAGCCCCTTCATCAAATTGCCCGGACGCCGCAAGCACCACCTCACAAGCGGTATCGCCGAGCGAGTCGGAGATAACGATAACGGTGGGACGAGCGGTGACCGGGCAATCCATGCGGGGCTCCTTTAGCGCTTATGCGCAGGCTGGCTTACTTTTTGCGGGCAAGCTCACCGATGTTGGCGATGCCGGAGAAAACGGCCTCGAAGCGGTTGAGCAGCTTAAGGCGATTATCGCGGAGCTGCTCGTCCTTGTCCATGACCATGACCTCATCGAAGAAACGGTCGATGGGCGCGCGCATGGCGGCGAGGGCGGCAAATGCGGCCGGGTAGTCCTCGGCAGCAAGGGCAGCATCGACAGCAGTCTGAGCAGCCTCGGAAGCATCGGCAAGCGCGAGCTCGGCCTCGCCCATCAGGCTGCGGTCGTACTCCGCGCCCAGCTCGGGCTTGGAGATATGCGCGGCACGGGCATAGGCCGTAGCCAGGTTGTCAAAGGTCTCGACATCGTTCTTGCGGGCCTCGTCGAGGGCGGCGCAGCGGGCGAAGAAGACGGACGGGGCGATGATGTGCACCGCAGAGACGGCGGCAACGGTATCGGCCGGGATCTTTTCGTCGCGGGCCATGCTCACCAGGCGGCCATGGAAGAAGTCGCGAACCTGCTGGGCGACCTCGGCGGCGTCGAACTCAATGCCCTGCTCGCTATAGAGCTCGAGGGCGAAGTCGATGAGCGATGTGGGGTCGATCGGCAGACGGTCGCGCAGGATGTTGATGATGCCGATAGCGGCACGACGCAGCGCGTAGGGGTCGGAAGAGCCGGTCGGGGGCTCGCCGATGGCAAAGATACCGGCGATGGTATCGAGCTTGTCGGCGCAGGCCACGATGCAGCCAGCGGTGCCCTCGGGCAGCTCGTCACCGGCAAAGCGGGGACGATAATGATCGCGAATGGCGTGGGCGACCTCGTCGTTCTCCCCCATCGCGGTGGCGTAGTAACCGCCCATCACGCCCTGCTGGCTCGTGAACTCGACGACGGCGTTGGATACCAAGTCGGCCTTGCACAGGTGCGCGGCGCGAGCGGCATCGGCGGCCAGGTGGGCGCCCAGATGGGCCTCGCGAGCGATGGCAAGCGCGAGTTGCTCAATGCGCTCGGACTTGGCGAGCACGCTACCGAGCTTCTCCTGGAAGGCGACCTTGGCCAGACGCTCGCGGAACTCGTCGAGGGAGATCTTCAGGTCCTCCTCGTAGAAGAACTTGGCATCGTCCAGACGGGCACGCACAACGCGCTCGTTGCCGTCGATCACGCGCTCGGCGTTCTCGGGCTTGCTGTTGGAGACGACCACGAACTCACGCGTGAGCTTGCCTTCGCCGTCATAGATCGGGAAGTAGCGCTGGTTGGTGAGCATGGACTCGCAGATAATTTCGTGCGGGACCTTGAGGAACTCCTCATCGAAGGTACCGACGAGCACCGTCGGCCACTCGCAGAGGTTGATGACCTCCTCGAAGACCTTCTTGGGCGTGTCGACATGACAGCCGGGGCGAGCGGCCTCGACCTCGGCGATACCGGCAAGGATGGCCTCGCGACGACGCTCGGCAGAAAGCACGCCGGCGTCCTCGAGCACCTGCTCGTAGACGGCGGGGCTGGCGACCACATGGTCACCGGGGCCAAGCACGCGATGACCACGCGTGGTATTGCCACTCGTCACGTCGGCAAACGACACGGGCACAACGTCCTCGCCCAAAAGGCAGCAAATCCAGCGGACCGGACGAACAAAGGTCGCATGCTCGTGACCCCAGCGCTGAGAGCGGTAGTTGGGCCACTGCAGGCCAGCGATAGTCTTCTCGCACAGGGCCGTCAGGATCGGGGTGGCCGGGGCGGAAGGGATGTTCTTCTCGGCAAAGACGTACTCACGGCCGTCGGTGTCCTCGCGACGGACCAGATCCTCGGCAGCCACACCGCACTTGCGGGCGAAGCCCTGGGCGGCCTTGGTGGCGTTACCGTCGGCATCGAAGGCAATGTTGGCCGCGGGGCCGCGCTTGACCTCGTGAACCTCGTCGGTCGCGGTGGCGACGTCGGCAACGAGCGCAGCCAGGCGGCGCGGGCTCGAGATCACGCGGACCTCGCCGTGGGCCAGACCGGCCTCGTCGAGACCCTTGGCGATCATGGTGCCAAGCTGCTTGACGGCATTGTTCAGCGGTGCGGAGGGCATTTCTTCCGTACCGATCTCAAACAGGAAATCCTTAGCGTCTGCCATGGCTTACGCCACCTCGCCTTCCTGATCGGCATTCTCGTTGACTCCGGCGACCTCGGCCATGTAGGCCTCGCAGCACGCCTTGGCGACGGCGCGGACGCGCAGGATGTAGTTGGCACGCTCGACCGCGGACAGCGCGCCACGAGCATCGAGCAGGTTGAAAGCGTGGCTGCACTTCATGACGCAGTCATATGCCGGCAGCGGCAGCTTGCGCTCCAGGCAGGAATGGCACTCGGCCTCGTAGTCGTCAAACTTCTGACGCATCATCTCGACGTTGGCGACCTCAAAGTTATAGGCACTGAACTCGCGCTCGTTCTCGAGGAACACGTCGCCATAGGTCATGGGCGTGCCGTCGGGCAGGTAGCTCCACACCAGGTCGTAGACCGAGTTAACGCCCTGGGCGTACATGGCGATACGCTCCAGGCCGTAGGTGATCTCGACGGGCACGGGGTCGACCTCGATGCCGCCCACCTGCTGGAAGTACGTAAACTGCGTGACCTCCATGCCATTGAGCCAGACCTCCCAGCCAAGGCCCCAGGCGCCGAGCGTCGGGCTCTCCCAGTCGTCCTCGACAAAGCGGACGTCATGGTCGTTGGGGTCCAGACCGATAGCGGCAAGAGACCCCAGGTAGAGCTCCTGGGCGTTAACCGGAGAAGGCTTGATGAGCACCTGGAACTGATAGTAGTGCTGCATGCGGTTGGGGTTCTCGCCGTAGCGGCCGTCCGTCGGACGGCGGCTGCCCTGCACGTAGCAGGTGCG
>URDZ01000006.1:0-36132 GCA_900546725.1 uncultured Collinsella sp.
TTCCCTGACACGGAAGAGGTCAGAAGTTCAAATCTTCTAACGCCCACCAAATGTTAGCAGCTCAGAGGCTATGTCCTCTGGGCTGTTTTATTTTTGCCACCAAGCATGCCGCCAAATAAGCCACCAAATATTGACTCAAGGTTTGTACGCGATGGTCTTCGCATCCCGTAGGGGTGCCGGCAGATTGCATACGTTCTGGCCGATCGTGACCGCAACATGTTGGTCAAGCATAATCTTTTGGATTCTTTTGGCGTGAGCGGCTTGGTTTTGGTAGGATTTGTCAGCGGCTTGACAAGGGGGTTTTATAACTGCCATGCAGGTAGCCGTGTTGGTAATGTTTTACCGACTTGCTAAGAACCCCTCATAATTAATGCGTCTGTAAATTGACCAATTGGTTTGACCTGCTGAAACACTATATGTTGTGTTTGACCTAAAAAAAGAATACAGGATATAGATGCCTCTTTGTCGTATGATAGATGGCGGACAGAGAGCGAGAACCTTATTCGCCCCATTTGGATGGATTTTTGAGCCCCTTGATCGGCTGCGAGGATTGTCCGCATGAGGGCCTATGGTTATCGAGAACACAGATTGCGCGACGGCGCCGCAAGACAGGGCAAGCCCTGCCGGGCATTGTTTGGCTCTGAAGCGCAATGAGGCTACGATGCGAAAGAGGCAAGAGGATGAAGATCATCAAGCGCAGCGGCACTGAGGTTACCTTTGACATCGATAAGATCGTCAATGCGATCCGCGCCGCAAACTTGGAGGTCGAGGAAGGCTCTCGCCTTACCGACCGCCAGGTGATCTATGCGGCACAAAACGTCGCCGAGGCATGTGAGAAGGCCGGTCACACCGTATCGGTCGAGGAGATCCAGGATTTGGTCGAGGACGAGATTATGCGTCTCGACTGCTACGAGGTCGCTCGCCACTACATCATCTATCGCTATGTTCAGAGCCTGAAGCGCCAGAAGAACACGACCGACGACAAGATCCTGTCGCTGATCGAATGCAACAACGAAGAGGTCAAGCAGGAGAACTCTAACAAGAACCCGACCGTCAACTCCGTTCAGCGCGACTACATGGCCGGCGAGATTTCCAAGGACCTGACGCAGCGCGTGCTGCTGCCCCAGGAGATCGTGGATGCTCACAACGAGGGCCTGATTCACTTCCACGATTCGGACTACTTTGCCCAGCACATGCATAACTGCGACCTGGTGAACCTGGAGGATATGCTCCAGAACGGTACTGTTATCTCGGGTACGCTGATTGAGAAGCCGCATAGCTTCTCGACAGCCTGCAACATCGCGACGCAGATCATCGCCCAGGTTGCTTCCTCCCAGTACGGCGGCCAGTCGATTTCGCTGACTCATCTCGCCCCGTTCGTCGAGGTGAGCCGTCAAAAGATTCGCGGCGAGGTTGCTCGCGAGCTTGAGGAGCTCGGCGTTTCCGCATCTCCCGAAAAGGTCCGCGAGGTCGTGGAGGATCGCCTGCGCGATGAGATTCGTCGCGGCGTCCAGACGATCCAGTATCAGGTCGTGACGCTTATGACCACGAACGGCCAGGCGCCGTTCGTGACGGTCTTTATGTATCTTAACGAGGCCCGTACGCCTCAGGAGAAGCACGACCTTGCCATGATTGTGGAGGAGACGCTTCGTCAGCGCTATGAAGGCGTTAAGAACGAAGCCGGCGTGTGGATCACCCCGGCGTTCCCCAAACTTATCTATGTGCTCGAGGACGATAACGTTTACGAGGATTCCCCGTACTTCTACCTGACTCAGCTGGCTGCGAAGTGCACCGCCAAGCGCATGGTGCCCGACTACATCTCTGAGAAGAAGATGCGCGAGCTCAAACTGTCTAAGGGCGAGACCGCCGGCAACGGCGATTGCTACACCTGTATGGGTTGCCGCAGTTTCCTGACGCCCGACCGTTCGGGCAACGGCTTTAACAACGTCGCCAACGCGCTGAACTATGACCCGAGCAAGCCTAAGTACTATGGTCGCTTTAACCAGGGCGTTGTGACCATTAACCTGCCTGATGTCGCGCTGAGCTCGCACCAGGATATGGACAAGTTCTGGAAGATCTTCGATGAGCGCCTTGAACTGTGCCATCGTGCCCTGCTGTGCCGTCATGAGCGCCTGATGGGCACGCTTTCGGATGCCGCGCCGATTCTTTGGCAGTACGGCGCCCTGGCGCGCCTTAAGAAGGGCGAGACGATCGACAAACTGCTCGTGGGCGGCTATTCCACCATCAGCCTGGGGTATGCCGGTCTGTATGAGTGCGTCAAGTACATGACGGGCCACAGCCACACCGAGAAGGAGGGCACGCCCTTTGCCATGGCGGTCATGCAGCGCATGAACGACAAGTGTGCGGAGTGGAAGGCTGCGAGCGACATCGATTTCTCGCTGTACGGCACGCCGTTGGAGTCGACGACCTACAAGTTCGCCAAGTGCCTGCAGCGCCGTTTTGGCATTATCCCGGGCGTGACGGACAAGGGCTACATTACTAACAGCTACCACGTTCACGTGTCCGAGGAGATCGATGCCTTCGACAAGCTTAAGTTTGAGGGCATGTTCCAGCAGCTTTCGCCGGGCGGTGCTATCTCCTACGTCGAGGTTCCCAACATGCAGGACAACCTTAAGGCCGTCATTCGCGTGATGCAGTACATCTACGACAACATCATGTACGCCGAGCTCAACACCAAGAGCGATTACTGCCAGGTGTGCGGCTACGACGGCGAGATCAAGATTGTCGAGGATGACGGCAAGCTGGTGTGGGAGTGCCCCAACTGCGGCAACCGCGATCAGGAGAAGATGAACGTCGCCCGTCGCACGTGCGGCTACATCGGTACCCAATTCTGGAACCAGGGCCGAACCGAGGAGATCCGCGACCGCGTGCTGCATCTCTAATAACCATCCCAGGCCGCCCCGTAGCGAGGCCCCGGACCTTTACTCGCTATTTCGGACAGTCCTGGCTCACGACGGAGGCGCCACTGGCGCCTCCTGTTCGTGCGGAACTCATATCGAGCAAAGGTCCGGGGCCTCGCTACGGGGCGGCCAAGTTGACGTAGCTGAGATGCAGCACGCGGCCTGCTCACCCCTCGAAGTTCTTAGCGGGAATAATTCGAGCTGCAGCTGCGATTTACTTGCGATGGCGGTTGAGCCGCAACCCAGTTTTTATTGGACCTCGAACCCTATACTCGATGTTCGCTTCGTTCATTGAGTTACCCTTTGCATGAGGCCGGGGCATATCGTCCCGCCCGCAGTTTCGCAGGCCGCAGGCCGAGAATGTTTGAGGACGGGATGATATGTCCCGGCCTCCCGGGAGAGTTACCTATGAACTACGCGAACATTAAGTATTTCGACATTGCTGATGGAGAAGGCGTTCGTACTTCTCTGTTTGTGAGCGGGTGCCGTCGTGGGTGCAAGAATTGCTTTAACTCTGTTGCGTGGGACTTTGCTGCGGGCGAGTCCTTTGATCGCACCGTCGAGGACAAGATTATCGAGAGCCTCGACCATCCCTTTATCGATGGTCTGACGATTCTGGGCGGGGAGCCCATGGAACCTGAGAATCAGGCGGGACTCGTTGATTTTGTCGAGCGTGTTCGCGCTGCCTATCCAGCGGGGTCGGGGAAGACTATTTGGTGCTTCACCGGCGATGTGCTCGAGGAGCTTATGCCGGGCGGTCGTCATCATACCGAGGTGACGGACCGCATCCTTGCCTGCCTCGACATGTTGGTGGACGGTCCGTTCGTTCAGGATCTGTACGATATCTCGTTGCGCTTTAGGGGCTCGAGCAATCAGCGCGTGATCGATATGAACGCTACGCGCGCCCGTGCTGAGCGCGAGGGCGTTGCGCTTTGTGATGCGGTTGAACTTTGGCGTGATGATCCGGTCTATTCGACCCATACTATGTAGCTTGTGGCCGATGCCGGAGGGCGTGGTACCATAGCGCGAACGCAAAATCGGAAGAGTGAGGCCCAGATGGTCGATCAGGAAAAAGTCGAGGCCGCCATAAAGCTGTTGCTTGAGGGCATAGGCGAGGACCCAACTCGTGAGGGCCTGCTGGAGACGCCGGCACGCGTCGCCCGTATGTATGGTGAGATTGCCGGCGGCATGGATCAGAGCGCCGAGGAGCACCTGTCCAAAACATTTGCCGTCGCTTCGAACGATTTGGTTATCGAGCGCGATATTACGTTTTACTCACTGTGCGAGCACCATCTGCTGCCGTTTTATGGCAAGGCTGCGATCGGCTATATCCCAAACGGTCGCGTGGCGGGTCTGTCTAAGCTTGCTCGCACAGTTGAGATCTATGCCCGTCGTCTGCAGCTGCAGGAGCAGCTGTGTGCACAGGTTGCCGACGCCCTCATGGAATATCTTGCCCCCCAAGGAGCGATTGTGCTGATGGAAGCCGAGCATATGTGCATGACCATGCGCGGCGTGCAAAAGCCCGGTACCAAGACCGTAACGCTTGCTCGCCGCGGTGTCTTTGAGACCGATCCGTCGCTCGAGGAGCGATTCTTTAGGATGCTGGGCCGCTAGCATGAGGGTCGTCAACGACTTTGCATCGAAGACCGATGAGGGAACGCCACGTCGCGGCTTTATGGCTTCGGGCCTGACCCCGTTTGGTGCCATGCCTCGCATTGACTACATTTGTGCCAACGGGCTGTTCCGGCGGCATCTGGGCAACATTGCGCAGTTGGAATCGGGGCGCATTTTTTGCCGCCACGGTATTGACCATCTGCTGGATGTCGCGCGCATTATGTGGATTAAGAATCTTGAGGAGCAGCTCGGATTTGATCGAGAGGTCATCTATGCCACGGCACTTCTTCACGATATCGGCAAAGATGAACAGTATGAATCGGGTATATCCCATGATGTTGCAAGCGAACGCGTCGCTGATGCGATTCTCGGCGGCATGCCCGAAGACGTGGCGTTCGAGCCGGCAGATGCCGCAGCCATTAAGACGGCCATCCTGGGCCATCGAAAGCTGCGCGTGAACAGCCAGCCGCTTGAGCGTCTGCTTTATGCAGCCGACAAAGCGTCGCGCGCCTGCTTTGCATGCCCTGCGCGCAATGCCTGCAACTGGAGCGATGATAAAAAGAACCTATCGATTCGCGTGTAGTTGGTATGCGCGGTCGGGGTTCTGAACGAAGGAGACGATCGCGATGACTGACAAAAAGCTGCCCGAGAATGCAACCAAGACCGAGGGAGCCGAGCTTGCCCGTCGTGGCAGGGGCGAGATATCCGCCGCAACGGCAGTGCCCCATGTGAGCTATGACGACCTATGCCATGCCGACCGCATTACTATCGACGGTCTCGAGGTCTTTGCCAACCACGGCGTGTATCCCGAGGAGAACGCCCTGGGGCAGAAGTTCGTCGTGTCCTTGGTGCTCTATGCCGACCTGCGCGCGGCGGGGGAGCACGACAACCTGGATGTCTCGATTGATTACGGCTCGGTGTGCCATGATGTCGATGGCTATCTGCGCGAGCATACGTTTAAGCTCATCGAGGCTGCAGCTGAGGGTGTGGCCTCGATGCTGCTACGTCGTTACCCCCTGCTGCTTGGCGTGCGTGTTAAGCTCGATAAGCCTTGGGCGCCCGTCGGTCTTCCCCTGGCAAGCTGCGGTGTCGAGATCGAGCGCGTGCGCTAGCCGACTCTAAATCTTGCGGGCGGGCGGTTTTTTGAGCCGCTGCGACAGGGCTCTATTGTTGGGGCAGTACGTGTCGAGCAGGGCGTGAAACCGCTGATTGTGGCTTGGCTCGAGCAAGTGGACGAGCTCATGGGCGACAACCATGTCAAGGCACTCGACGGGGTAGGCGGCAAGTTCGCGTGCGATGCGAATGGCGCCGGTTTTGGGCGTGCACGAGCCCCAGCGCGTTTTCATGCTGCGTACGGAAACGCGGGAAACGGCGACACCCATTGCGATTTCGTATGCGTGCACCATATCGTGCAGCGCCGATGTGACCTCGGACGTATAGAGCTGGTCGATGTGGGCTTGGAGCTCGTCGGGCGTTAGGCAGTCGAGGATTGCGTGCCGCTTGGACTGTGGGTGTTCGCCTGGCTCATCGGTACCCATAAAACTTGCGAAGGTAGCCTGCTTGGGTCGCGGTGCGGGTGATGCAAAGTTGTGGTCGAGTGCGTCCTGTACCGTAATGGGCTTGCCCCAAAGCGCAATGATCGAGTGGGGGCTGAGCGGCTCTCGCACCGTCGCCTGACGTTGCTCGCGCTGGGCAAGTCGGCTGATAATCCAGGCGCTGTTGCGCTTCACAAACGTTTCGATACGCTCGCGGCTGGCGCCGAGCGGTGCGCTGGCGTGGACCTCGCCGCTCGATGTGACGCGTAGGTTGAAGTTCTTGACGCGCTTTTTGGTAACGACGACGGGGATGGGCGTCCCATCCGGTCGGGGTACGGAAATCGTAAATTGCTGCGTCAAAAGCGGTCCTTCAGATTGGGGACGGGCCGGCATACCGACCGTTCGGCATGCCGGCCCGCTCAAGGGATGTGAAATTAATAACGCTCAAAGAAGGCAAGCGCGTTGTCGCTGCAGAGTTTTTGCATCACGGTCTTGCCAAAGTGCTTGGAGAGCATGTTCTGGAACTCGGGCATCATGCTGGCATCGGAGAGGAAAGCGGGCACCGTGGCACCGTCCCAGTCGCCGCCGAGCGCGATGACGTCCTCGCCGCCCAGGTCGAGCCAGTGCTCGATATGTGCCGCCAGCTGGTCGAAGGTGACGTCTGCGGCGGTCTTGTCGGTTGCGTCGTTGGAAAGGAACTCACTGCAGTAGTTGAGGCCGACGATACCGCCCATGTCGCGAATGGTACGGAACTGGTCGTCGGTAAGGTTGCGCTTGACGCCGCAAACCGCACGGGAGTTGGAGTGGCTGGCGACGAAGGGGCGCGTGGCGTGGGCGACAACCTCGTCAAAGCACTCATCGTTGAGGTGGGAGACGTCGAGTATCATGCCGGCGTGCTCCATCTGCGTAAGTGCCTCGATGCCGGCGGCGGTGAGGCCGGCGTGGGTGTCGTGGCCGCTCGCGAGCGGTCCCTGCGCGTTCCAGCTGAGCGATGACATGAGTACGCCCAGGCTCTTGAGCACCTCGATCAGCGCGGGGTCCTCGGCAAAGAACGTGGCGTTTTCGATGGTGTGGATGCAGGCGACCTTGCCGTCTTTGAGTGCAGGGCGAATGTCGGCGGCGCTGCGTACGTTGACCATGCGGTCGTGGTTGAGCATTGCCTGGCCGCTCATGTGCGCCATGATTTGCGCCTGGAAGCGTGCGGCGTGGGCGGTGGGAATCTCGTCGGGGACAAACGTGGCGAAGCACTGTGCCCACGGCGTGTTGCCGATCTTTGCGAGCGAGATGGCGCAGGCGTTGCCCTCGATAAGGTCGAAATCCTGCGGATGCGTTTCGTCGCCGGGGAAATAACCGTCGGTGCCGGCGGTAAAGCGCAGGTCGAGATCGAGCGTGGCCCAGCCGATGCGGTCGGCGGTGTCGCAGTGCAAGTCAAATACGGGATATGCCATGGTTCCTCCGGTTGCAGCGTTTCTTTGCAAACTGTCTTTGAATTGTATGACTAGGGTATAGTTAGCGCCATATGTTCACGGCGGCCTGCGTTGCGCGCCGCCCTTATCACGGAGGTTACCATGTCCAACCAGGGCAAGAAGGTCAAGACCCATTATCGCGGCACGCTCGATGACGGCACGCAGTTCGATAGCTCCTACGATCGCGGCGAGCCGCTGGAGTTCACCTGCGGCGCCGGTCAGATGATCAAGGGCTTCGACGCCGCTGTTGTCGACATGCAGGTGGGCGAGAAGAAGACCGTGCACATTCCTGCTGCCGATGCCTACGGCGAGCACAACCCCGAGATGGTCCTGACCTTCCCGGCTGAGCAGGTTCCCAATATCGAGCAGATCGAGAAGGGCATGAAGCTCTTCCTGTCCACGCCGAGCGGCATGCCCGTCCCCGCCGTCGTCATCGACGTAACGCCTGAGGCCGTGACGCTTGACGCCAACCACGAGCTCGCCGGCAAGGACCTCAACTTTGATATCGAGCTCGTTGAGGTCGAGGACTAGTTGATGCCCGTGGACCTGGTAGCTACGGGGCGCTTGGGAAATCTCAATGACCCGTCCTATGAACTCCTGCTTCGTCGGGAGATGGGTGGCATCTTTGAGGTTGACGAGCTGCTGCTCGATTGGGACCAGGCTGATACGCGCGCGTTTGTGGGCGTGACGGAGCTGGGGCGCACAATCGATGTTCGGCTGGATGCTGCCGACGGCAGTCGTCTTGCCGATGGCGACGTGCTCGCCATTGACCGTTCGGGCGTGGTGCCCGTGGCGGTTATCGTGCGCCTGCGCAGCGCCGAGGTTTATTTGGTCGAAGTCGACCGCATGGATCCGATTGCGCTCGCGCATGCGTGCTGGGAGATCGGCAACATGCATGCGCCGCTCTTCCGGGGCGACTCGGACGAGCATACCGTGCGCATGTATACGCCGGTGCAGCCTGTTTTGGGCCGCATGCTCCGGGGTGTCGAGGGTGTTCGGCTCTCGCTGGTTACCCGTGAACTCGATTCGGACCGGCGCTTTGCGTCGAGTGCGGCGGAGGTCGTCGTGAGCATGGCTCCCGACTTTACCATCGTAAAAAAGGCGCGCGGCTAAGCGCGCGTATGCGCAAGACGGGCTTTGAGGGGCGACCGATCAAGGTCCGTCTTGCTGTTGATATGAGGCTTTGGGGGAAGCATATGGGTCTTGAGGGAATCAAACTGATTGCATGCGATTTGGACGGCACGTTGCTGCATCCGGGGGAGCGCGAGCTGCGTTCCGAGGCCTTTGAGCTTATCGATGAGCTGCATCGTCGTGGTATCGTGTTTATGCCGGCGAGTGGCCGTCAATATGCGAGCTTGCGCTACCTGTTTGCCCCGGTGGCCGATGAGCTCGCCTATGTATGCGAAAACGGAACCCTGGTGATGAGCGAGGGGCGTGCCGTTGTCAAGCGTTCCATGGAGCGTAGCCTTGCCATGGTTATCGCGAATACCGTGGTTGCGTATCCCCATACCGACATGACCCTTTCGTGTGAGGGGCACATCTACACCATGAGCGGCAACGATGCGTTCGTCGACCATTTGCGCTATGTGGTCCACTGCGATGTGGCGGTGGTCGACCGTCCCGAGGACATCGACGAGGATGTCATTAAGATTGGCTTCCAGACGCCCGAGGTGGATTATCCGGCGGCCCGGGAGTATTTCGAGCGCCTCTTTGGCGACCGTGTCGATGTGATGACGTCAGGAACCGCATGGACGGACCTTATCGGTTTCGGTTCGGGCAAGGGCTCCGCGCTTGCCGATTGCGGTCGTATCCTGGGGATTTCGCCCGATGAGATGATGGCATTTGGCGACAATGAGAACGATCGCGACATGCTCAACGTCGTGGGCCATCCCTATCTGATGGAGAGCTGCAACCCCACCATGCGCGGTATCAACGATCGCGTCCGTTACGTGCACACGGTCGAAGAAGAACTGCGCCGCCTGCTCGCCGAGTAGGCATGTCCCAAAATCTACCTACAGTTGGGACAGAGACCCTCGAAGATGGTGTAGTGAGAGGTGACGTTCCAGCCGATTTGCTCGGACGCCTTTGCGTCGAGCTGGGCGTCAAAGGGGAGCGGCACATCGATGACGCGGCTACACGAGGTGCAGATGATATGCGCATGCGGCTCGATGGTGCGATCGAAGCGGCTGCCGCCCGGTGTCTTGATCGAGAGAATCTCCCCGGCGTCGGCCAAGAGATTGAGATTGCGGTAGACCGTACCGCGGCTGATTTTGTCATCCTGCGCGCGCACGACGTTGTAGATTTCGTCGGCGGTGGGATGGTTATAGCTTTGGCGCACGGCGTCAAGAACCAGCTTTCGCTGCTTGGTATTCCTTCTTTGCACCGCCATGCGCCTCGCCTCTTTTCTATTAACGGTCGTAGGTAAATGATACCGTATTTAGCACACAATACTAATAATGAGGAGTGAAACCGTCTTCATTGGCAAGTGGGGCTCGGGCCTGGGCATCTACGAGGCGAAAACGCGTTCCCATGCGCTCGTAGGAGGCATGAAGTGCCTCGAGATGAGATAGGATATTTGCCGGAGCTCCCTGTATCTCCATCTCGACTGAGCCGTCTTCCATGTTACGCACCCAGCCGGTGAGTGCGCGTGCCTGCGCGAGGTTGGTGTTGGTAAAGCGAAAACCAACGCCTTGGACTTGCCCCGCCCAGCGCAGGAAATAGCGCAGGGGAGTGTCTTGAGTGGCCTCGTCGCTTGCGAGCACGGTAAGCCTGCGGCGCAGCTCGAGCTCGACGTTTGATGGTTTTTGAGGCTCTCGACTGCCGCCGGTGACGCTGGAGAAGAACGTATCGAAGAGGCCCATCGCTATGCCTGCTTGCCTGCGTCGGCCGGGAAGGTTATGCCGGCCTGCTGACGCACGGCATCCATGATGCGTAGTGAGACGAGCGTGACATCGCGGTAGTGGCCAAGCTCGTGGCGTCCCGCCGGGGTCTCCCAAATCTCTTCCTTGACGTTATCGATGCCGCCGATGGCGGTGATGAAGTCCGTGAGCTCGTATTCCATAGTGTTGCTCGATTTGGGCAGGTCGAGCACGCGGCCGTTATCGCCCTGTTCGCGCGGCGCCTCGGTCGCCGAGCCGCGTACGACGTCGCCGCGATAGTCGATGCGGACGTTGCGGGGCGTGGACAGATGGTCGATCTGGATAGTGCCACGCTCGCCTTCGATCTGCGAGGGCAGTAGGTCATTCGTAATTTTGGAGTGCGCGAGCTCGACGGAGATGCGGCCTCCGCCATAGCTGGCGAGGATGGAACCGCAGCCGTCGATGGGGCCGTGCGTGAGCTGTCGCGTGGTGGGGTCGAGCAGAGTAGTCATGCTCGTAAGGCCGGAGGGCATGCCGAAAATCTCGACCATGGGCTCGACGGCGTAGACGCCAATGTCCATGAGGGAACCCGATGCCATATTGCAGTCGAAGATATTGGTGGCGCGTCCCGCGAGAATCTCGTTGTAGCGCGAGGAATACTTGCCAAAGCGCAATGAGGCACGGCGGATGGGGGCGATCTCGCCCAGGGCGTCCTCGATGGCGTGGAAGGCGTGATCGTGGAGGGGACGCATGGCCTCGAGGGCCACGACACCTGCTGCCTCGGCAGCGCGGAAGACTTCCAGCGCCTGCGCTTCGGTGGCGCAGAAGGGTTTCTCGACGATGACGTGCTTGCCACCGGCGATGCAGGCAAGGGCCTGCTCGTAGTGAAGTGCGTTAGGGCTGCCGATATAGACGGCGTCGACGTCGGCGGCGGACGCGAGCTCGTCAAGTGCGGTGAAGTTACGCTCGCCACCGCGCTCGGCGGTAAAGGCAGCACCGCGATTGGCATCGCGCGAGAGCGTGCCCACAAACGCGGCTTGGTCGTTGGCGTTGACGACCTGGATAAAGTCGTCGGTAATCATGGATGTGCCGATGGTCGCGATGCGCAGCATACGTCCCCCTTGCGTTGTTTGGTCTACAGGATGAGTGTAGCGCGTGGGGATATAAAGCTGCGCGAAAACGCTATTACAGGTCGCTCTCGTTAAAGCCGGTGTCGATATCGAGGTTGCTGCCGTCGGCCGCCGTGGTGGCGAGCTCATCGCAGCGCTCGTTGAGCTCGTGGCCGGCATGCCCCTTAACCCAGATGAACTCCACCTTATGCTTGCTTTTGGCGGCAAGCAGGCGCTCCCACAGGTCGCGGTTCTTGACGGGCTGCTTGTTGGCAGTTTTCCACCCGCGCTTTTTCCAGCCGTCGATCCAGTGTTTATTGAAAGCGTTGACGACGTACTGCGAATCGGAATGGACCTCGACCTCGCAGGGGCGGTTAAGTGCCTCGAGCGCCACGATGACCGCCATGAGCTCCATGCGGTTGTTGGTGGTCTTGGCGTAGCCGCGCGAAAGCTCGGAGGTGAAGGTCTTGCCGGCGGGGTTGGTGTATTTGAGCACGGCGCCGTAGCCGCCGCGTCCCGGATTTGATCGGGCCGAGCCGTCGGTATAGATGATGACCTTCACGGGCTTCCTTTCGTTGGATACGTTTCGCGTGAGTGACCATTGTAGCGCCGCGTTCGCCGAGGGCTAGCAATCTACCATATCTACCCCGTCCTCTGATGGCTGGTTTTCTTGGATGATACGGTTGAGCTCGTCGAGGTATTGCTGCAAGAGGGAAGAGGGCTTGCGCTCGTTGTGCATGATATAGCCTACGTGCATCGTTGGGGCGTCTGCTAACGGGATCGATGCCATACCCCATTGCATTTCATTGGAGAGGACACCGGTCGACAGGGTGTAACCGTTCGACGTGATAAGTAAGTTAGTAAGTGTTCCGCGGTCCGAGATTCGTATGTTGCGGTCGCAAGGGATATAGCTAAAAGGTTCCTCGGCGTAATAGAAGGAGTTCGAGGTGCCTTGCTCAAAGCTGTAGCGCGTATAGGGTGTAAGGTCGGCAAGGGACAGCTGAGGGCGGCGTGCGAGCGGGTGGCGCTCGCTAACGAAGACGTGGACCGTCGCGTCGAAGAGGGGATGGAAGCTCGCTCGGGCATCGGCGAAGGCCTTCTGCAGAACGCGGGCGTTAAAGTCATCCAGATACAGAATGCCGATATCGCTGCGAAACGCGCGGACGTCATCGATGATCTGCGATGTGGTGGTCTCGCGCATGATGAACTCGAACTTGCTGTCGCGGCAGCGCTCGACCACGTTGACAAAGGCCTCGACCGAAAAGGCGTAGTGCTGGGCGGAAATGGCGAGGCGGGCTTGCGGGGTGCCGCCGTCCTCGTAGCGCGCCTCGAGCATATCGGCCTGCTCTACGACTTGACGCGCATAGCCCAAAAGCTCGGTGCCGTCGTTGGTGAGCGTGACGCCGCGGCTGGAGCGCGTAAAGATCTCCAGATGGAGCTCCTGTTCCAGGCTTTTGACGGCGTTTGAGATGTTGGACTGAGCAGTATAGAGGCGCTGAGCTGCGGCGTTGATTGAGCCGGACTCTGCCACGGCAATCAGAAAACGAAGCTGCTGAAGGGTCATCGACGCCATCCTTTCGATTGCTATCTATAAAACCGATAACAGGTTAGCGCTTTTAAGTGATTGACCGAGCGAAACAATGCTCGTACTATTCAAAACACACAAAGGCGGTAGGTAATTAAACCGACCACGGAACCGGGATGCGAAAGGAGGCCCGCATATGAATTGCTTACCAAGACGAATGCCGGGCTCCTGTTTGCGCCCGTTGGCGTGATCAGGAGACAGCGACTTACTTCTCTCTAATTTGTTTACTTTTGTTCGATCAAGGAGATCATCATGAGCCAGTTCATCAACAACCCCGAGCACACCTTTGGTTTCGATACCCTGCAGCTTCACGTTGGCCAGGAGAGCGCCGATCCCGCATCCGACTCCCGCGCCGTGCCTATCTACCAGACCACGAGCTATGTGTTCCGCAACTCCCAGCACGCCGCCGACCGCTTTGGTCTTGCCGATGCCGGTAACATCTACGGCCGTCTGACCAACTCCACCCAGGGCGTCTTCGAGGACCGTATCGCCGCACTCGAGGGTGGCGTAGCAGGTCTCGCCGTCGCCTCCGGTGCTGCTGCCATCACCTATACCCTGCAGGCTCTTGCTCAGGCCGGCGACCACGTGGTTGCCCAGAAGACCATCTACGGTGGCTCCTACAACCTGCTGGAGCATACGCTCTCCCAGTTTGGCGTCGAGACCACGTTTGTCGACGCTCATAACCTGGAAGAGGTCGAGGGAGCCATCAAGGACAACACCACGGCCATCTATCTCGAGACGCTCGGCAACCCCAACTCCGACATCCCCAACATCGACGCCATCTCCGAGATCGCCAAGAAGCACGGTCTGCCGGTTGTCGTCGACAACACCTTCGGCACCCCGTATCTGTTCCGTCCGCTGGAGCATGGTGCCAACATCGTCGTCCACTCCGCAACCAAGTTCATCGGCGGCCACGGCACCTCGCTGGGCGGTGTGATCGTGGACGGCGGTAACTTCGATTGGAAGGCGAGTGGAAAGTACGCCCAGATCGCTGAGCCCAACCCCTCCTACCACGGCGTCTCGTTTGCCGAGGCTGCCGGTCCCGCCGCCTTCGCAACCTATGTCCGCGCTATCCTGCTGCGTGACGAGGGCGCCTGCATCAGCCCGTTCAACGCCTGGGTCCTGCTCCAGGGCACCGAGACTCTGTCGCTGCGCGTTGACCGTCATGTCGAGAATACCAAGAAGGTCGTTGAGTTCCTGACCGGTGACAGCCATGTTGCCAAGGTGAACCACCCGAGCCTGCCTGAGCACCCCGACCAAGAGCTCTACAAGCAATATTTCCCCAACGGCGGTGCCTCGATCTTTACCTTTGAGATTAAGGGTGGCCAGGAGGCCGCCTGGAAGTTCATCGATCATCTGCAGGTGTTCTCGCTGCTCGCCAACGTGGCCGACGTCAAGTCGCTCGTCGTGCACCCGGCTACCACCACGCACTCCCAGCTCTCTGCCGAGGAGCTCGCCGAGCAGAACATCACGTCCTCCACGATTCGTCTTTCCATCGGTACCGAGAATGCCGAGGATATCATTTGGGATCTGAAGCAGGCCTTCGCCGCGCTGGACGAGTAAGGCGACTTGTGCAAGGACCCCTTGCGACTCGATAGGTATAACTGTATAAAATGCCTGCTCAAGGCGCCTGTGCGAACAATGGTTGCACAGGCGCCTTTTTTGCATAGAGAGGGCGCAAAAACAGGGTTTTTGACACGCTTTATGCATTCGAGTTGTGGAAAACTCCTGTTGAGAGGATGTGAGTTTTACGCAATTGACGTGCGCATTTTAAGTAAAACCGCAGGTCGCGATTTGCTCGGGGTACTATGCAGCGCGATCGAATCACACGCAGCTCAAACGCAGCAAAAACGCACTACGGAGGTTTCCAGCTACATGAGGATTGATTCACGAAAACCGAAAGCCGCCGCCCTTTCCGCCGCTCTGACCGTGGCACTTTTGGCGGGCGCCGGTGCAACTGATGCCCACGCCGCAACACTGTCCGATACGGTTGGATCTACGCCGTCCGAGACGACGCTGGTGCAGCCCGTTGACTATCGTGGCGATGGTTATGGTTCCATGCAGGAGTGGAACGCCTCGATGGAGGCCAAGCGCGATTCCCTGGAGATGCGCGCTCAGATCATCATGAATATGTATGGCGACTATGCCACCGATGACGAGCGCGCTGTGCTGCAGGGTTGCATCGACGGTGCGGGTAGCCTGTTGACGATGGGGGAGGTCGACGCCAAGTCGACCGAGCTCGATGAGCTGCGCACTGCGCTTGAGGATGCCAAGCGCGAAGCGCTCGAGGCTGCCGCCGAGGCGGAGGCTGCCGAGGTCGCCCAGGCTTCGTACTACAACGCCGGTTACACTCCGTCCTACGCGTCTGCCGCGTCCTACGCGAACGGATCGGGCCTGACGCGCTCTGCGGGTGTCAATAACTACAACGGGCGCCGCGAGACCTATTACAGCAGCAATGTGCTTTATCACTATCGCACGGGCGAATGGACTCAGGATTCTGAGGGCTTCTGGCGCGATTCCGACGGCTATTACGTTGTTGCTGCGGGCGATATGGCCCAGGGCTCGACCTTTACGGGCTCCAAGGGTGATTGCAAGGTCTATGACTCCGGCTGCGCTGCCGGAACCACTGACTACTACACCGGTTGGTAATCTGCCATAAGCAAAATAGGCACATGATGGGCGGACGTCTTTACTGAGCTTTTAGGCAACGTAAAGCCGCCCGTTCTTTATGCGCGTTTGAGTTAACAGAGCCCTTACCGTGGCGGTACGCTGGGCGTATGGATGCGGGGCACACTAGTTCATGAGAAATAAGGTCTTTCTCTTGGAAGAAGTGGTCTTGTGAATGCTCGAGATATTGCCGTTGCCGCCGTCGCGTTGATGCTCGGTTGCCTTGGTCCCACGGTCGCGCTCGTCGCGGGCATGCAGGGGACATGCGGGACTGCTCCTATCGTGGTCGGCGCGCTGATCGCGGCCGCACTGCTGGGAAGCGCGGGCGTGGTTCTTTGCCGCGACGATGAGGACGAGGTGCCGGGGTCGCAACGTTAACTGTTGTGAGATCGGCCGCCGGTCATAGACGAAGATGAAGGCCGCCGCAGGGGAAAGGTTCCCTTGCGGCGGTTTTGCTGTTAAGGCTGTTGAATGCGGCGCGTTGGCGCTACCAGCTTTTCTCGATATCGCGGATGCGCCGATAGAGCCACTCGTTTTGCGGTGCCTGGATATCGTGTTTGGCTGCGAGGCGGCAGATGGTGCCCGCGAACTCATCAACCTCGGTTTTGCGCCTTGCGATGCGGTCTTGAGCCATCGAGGGCATACCGGCGGGGTCGATTCCCTCGATGAGGTGCACCATTTGCGTCAGGTCTGCCTCGGTCAGTTCAACGCCCTCGGCGTTGGCGACCGCAAGCGTTTCGCGCATGGCGGAAACAAAGCAGCGACGCTGCTCGGAGCCCGGCTCCGTGGCGCTTCCGTAGGTCCCGCCGTAGGCCATGCAGGTCTGGTTGATGCCGTCGTTGAGCATGAGTTTGGCCCACATGCGGTGGGCGATGTCGTCCTCGACGGTATGGGCGATGCCGCAGCGCGTATAGAGCTCGTCGATCGCGGTGATGGTTGCGGGGTTCGTGCCGGCCGCCGCGCCAAAGCGGATTTCGCCCGCATTGGTAAAGGTGAGCGCGCCGTTGAGAAACACGGCGTCCATGCCCTGGCAGATACCAAGAACGGTATGCTCCCAGCCAAAGCGTTCGGCAATCTTTTGCTCGCTCGTAATGCCGTTGCACAGCGAGGCGATGAGCGTGTTGGGTCCCACGACGCGCTCCATAGTCTTGAGTGCTTGGTCGAGACCGGTGGTCTTGACTGTCAGGATGACCAGATCGGCGGGCGTCGCCTCGCTGGCACGGACGGACGTGAGATCGCAGGGCTTGCCGTTGACGGTGAGCGCGTCGTTCGCATGACGCTCAAAACGGGCATCATCCATGACGTATTCGACGGCGTCGTTGCCGAGCGCCCGGGCGATCATGCTGCCGTAGAGCAGGCCGACGCCGCCCTTGCCGATAAAGGCGACCTTGTTGATCTGCATGTGAATCATCTCCCCATGTAAAAGGCGCCCGCGTAAGGGGCGCCTGATGGATTGTATGCTGCCAGGGTGATTGGTGGGTGCGCGGGGCGGCTGTTATGAAAAAGAAACTATTGCGCTGTGCGCTTATGCCGCGGGGCAGACCGCAAAGACGCGGGCGGGGTATCCGACGCCATCGCGGACCTTGGGGAAGGTGCAGAAGATGACGGCGCCTGTGGCGGGAAGCTCGTCCAGATGGTCCATGACTTCGATCTGATGGCGGTCGACCGAGAGGATGTATTGCTCGCCGGGGTAGGGGTAGGCGTCCTCGCACGTGGTGATGCCCGGCTCCTTTCATCGGGCTTTTTGCTGATGTTAAAGCGGTGCCGTGACGGCTCGATTTCTGCTGCGTTACGATACGTTCTCGATTGCGATTCCACGATGTTTCGGCTGCGTGACCATTGTGTTTCGCCTTGCCGGGGCGCTGATGGCGAAGGGAGGGGCCGTGCAATACCGTGTTGACCCCAAAAGTGGTAACCGAATATCCGCTCTGGGTCTGGGCTGCATGAGGTTTCCCGGTGCGCCGGGACACCCCGATGCGAAGACGGCCGATGCCATCATCTCCCGTGCGGTGGAGCAGGGGATTAATTATCTGGACACGGCCTATCTCTATCCCGGCAACGAGGCTTGCGTGGGCGCTTCGCTTGAGCGCCTGGGCTTGCGCGACCAGGTTTTGCTCGCAACCAAGCTGCCGCATGCTTCGTGCAAATGCGCGGAGGGTTTCGATCGGTTTTTCGACGAGCAGCTGCGCCGCCTGCAGACCGACCATATCGACTATTACCTTATGCACAACATCACCTCGCCTGCGCAGTGGGAGCGCGTGGTGGCGCTGGGCATCGAGGACTGGATCGCGCAGCAAAAGGCTGCAGGGCGTATTCGTCAGATAGGCTTTTCGTACCACGGCAGCGCGGCGGACTTCCTTACGATGCTCGATGCGTATGAGTGGGACTTTTGCCAGATCCAGTACAACTACGCTGGAGAGCGATATCAGGCGGGAACGGCGGGGCTCATGGCCGCCGCCGAGCGAGGCCTCGCGGTGTTTGTGATGGAGCCGCTGCTGGGCGGGCGTTTAGCGGGCAAGCTGCCGCCACGGGCCCGCGCTGTGCTCGATAGTGCCCGTGACCCGCATTTGCGCACTCCTGCCGCCTGGGGTCTTTCGTGGGTGTGGAATCATCCTCAGGTGACGATGCTGCTTTCGGGTATGACCGATATCGCGCAGGTGGATGAGAATTCGTCACTGGCAGACCTCGCGTTGCCGAATTCGATGACTGCCAACCAGCTCGACACGATTGCGCGCGTGTTGATGGAGTTTGAGAAATCGAACCGTGTGCCCTGCACGGGATGCGGCTACTGCATGCCATGTCCCAAGGGTATCAACATTCCCGGCTGCTTTGCCGCCTACAACGCGAGCTATGCGCACAGCTGGTTTACGGGGCTGTCGCAATACTTTACGGCGAGTGCGGTGCGCACAAGCGAGGCCAAGCTGGCGAGCAATTGCGTCAAGTGCGGCAAATGCGCGCGCCACTGCCCGCAGCATATCGATATCCCCGAGCGTCTCGATGACGTGCGCCGGCGCTTCCAGCCGGGCCCCGTAACGGCCATGCTTAAAGTCTTCGGCAAAACGCGCTCCTGATGACCCTTTTATAACTTGCGGTGGAATAGTTCCTGTTTGCGGCAGAATAGGGGCCAAACAGGAACTATTTCACCGCAACTGAAGGGGGCTGTCGTGGGTCATCGGGATTCATGTGATGATTTGCGTGAGGTTTGTTGGGGCGTTTTGGGCGCTGGACACATTTCGCATCGATTTGCATCGTCGCTCAAGGAGGTGGACGGGGCACGGCTTGTGGCTGCCGCCGGCCGCACTCCTTCGCATGTTGAGGAGTTTTGCAGGGCGTTTTCGATTGATGCCGCGCACAGTTATGCCACGGCTGACGATAGCGGCGATGTGGCTTATGATGCGCTGATTGCCGACCCCGATGTCGACGCAATCTACTTGGCTCTTCCGCATGGCATGCATACGCGTTGGGCCTGTCGCGCGCTGCGCGCCGGAAAGGCCGTGCTGTGCGAAAAGCCGGCCGTTATGAGTGAGGAAGAGGCTCTCTCGATTGCCTCCACCTCTCGCGAGCGCGGCGTGCTGTTTATGGAGGCGATGAAGAATCGGTTTTGCCCGATGCGCGCTCGCGTGAAAGACTTGCTTGCGTCGGGTGAGCTTGGCCGTATTGTCTCGATTGAAAGCGTACAAAAGCTCGATTACGGCGAGTCTCCTTCGGGCTATCTGCTTGATCCGTTGCAGGGCGGCTGTCTATATGACATGGGCTGCTATGCGGTTGGTTGGTTTGAGGATTTGCTCGCGGGCGCGTGCGAGGTTTCGTCCCGTGAAGTTCGCTGGCGTGACGTATCGGGCGGCCGCGTCGATTGGGCCGACGAGATCCATATGAGCGTCGGCGGTATACCCATTCATATGGTGTGCGACGGCAAAGCAACATATGAAAGCCGTTTAACGATTGCCTGTGAGCGGGGCTCATTGGAAATCGAGCGTCTCCATCGCCCCGAGCTCGCCCATGTGAAGTATTCCGACGGTCGAGTACTCGAAATCGATACACCATTTGAGGTCGATGATTTTTACGGCGAGGCGTCGCATGCGACGCAGCTCATTCAGACGGGGAAACTCGAAAGCCCCATCATGTCCCTAGCCGCCACACAGCGCTGCGCACGCATCATCGATGCGATTCGTTCGAAACTTTAGGGCGTGGGGGCATGGCACCAGCGCTCGGAATGCCTGGAGGCCTTTGTCCCTGATGCCCCTTTTATAACTTGCGGTGGAATACGGTCTGTTTGCGCCAAAATAAGGCACCAATAGACCGTATTTCACCGCAACTGATGAGGGGGAGTTGGAGATGCTGACGATTGGGTGTCATCTTTCGACGACGAAGGGCTATCGGGCGATGGGGGAGACGGCGCTATCCATTGGCGCCAATACCTTTGCATTCTTTACGCGCAACCCGCGCGGCGGCAAGGCGAAAGATCTTGACATGGATGACGTGGCGGCCCTGCGCGAGCTTATGGAGCAAAACGACTTCGGCCCACTCGTGGCGCATGCCCCCTATACCTACAACCCCTGTTCTGCCAAAGAGCGGGCGCGTGAGTTTGCCTTGGAGGCAATGGCCGAGGACTTGCAGCGTCTGGAAGCACTGCCCGGCAACTACTACAACTTTCACCCCGGCGCACATGTGGGGCAGGGGACTGATGCCGGCATTCAGATGATCGTCGACACCCTGTGCCAGGTGATGTTTGAGGGCCAGCAGACGACGGTGCTGCTCGAGACCATGGCCGGCAAGGGCACCGAGGTGGGCCGCAGCTTTGAGGAGCTGGCGCTCATCATCGAGGGCGTTGCCGACAAGCGCCCAGAGCTGTCCGATAAGCTGGGCGTTTGTTTGGACACCTGCCATATGAGCGATGCCGGCTACGACATCATCCATGATCTGGACGGCGTACTCGACGAGTTCGACCGCGTGGTGGGTATCGATCGCTTGCATGCCGTACACATCAACGATTCGAAGAACCCTTGTGGCGCCCATAAAGATCGTCACGAGTGCATCGGCAAGGGATATCTTGGCAGCGAGGAATTTGGTGGCGGTATGCAGGTTATGCAGAATATTGTATCGAATGGCCGTTTGCGTTCGCTGCCGTTTATTTTGGAGACTCCGAACGAACTTGCAGGTTATGCAGCTGAAATTAGACTATTAAGGTCATTGCAGCAGTAATGACTGTCACAAAGTAGAGTATTCAATTCACGTTATGGGTTTGTTTCAATCAGTTTTCTCATTGCAGATTCGTAATTCCGGGTGCATAATAGCCAACAGTTTTTGCAGACCTCTGAATCAAACGAGGTCACCGGAAGGAGACTGATTATGAAGCTGAAGAAGCTTGGCGCATTTGCCGCCACGGGTGCTATGGCGCTCGCCCTTGCTCTGACGGGCTGCGGCTCGTCCAACGCCATCTCTGGTTCTGATGCCGGTTCCAGCAGCTCTGACGACGCTAAGGTCGAGAAGGTCGACGGCTCCAAGGAGTACGCGCTCGTCAAGGACGGTACGCTGACCGTCGGCACCTCTGCCGAGTACGCTCCGTTTGAGTACAAGGATGACAACGGCGATTATCAGGGCTTTGACCTTGAGCTCATCAAGGCCATCGGCGACAAGCTGGGCCTGGATGTCGAGTATGTCAACAATGACTTTGACACGCTGGTTCCGGGCGTCGCTTCGGGCGCCAAGTATGACGTTTCCATCGCGGCTATCACCGACACGCCCGAGCGTGAGAAGGAAGTCACTTTCTCTGATTCCTACTACATGGACGATCAGGCTATCGTGACCAAGGTCGATAACACCGACATCACGGCCGACAACTACAGCGAGAAGCTCAACAACGCCGACGCTACCATCATTGTCCAGTCTGGCTCGACCGCCGAGGCCTTTGCTCAGGAGAACTTCCCCAAGGCCAAGATCGTCCCCTACAAGGACGCCACCGAGTGCTTCAGCGCCCTGCAGTCCGATAAGGGTGACGCCGTGGTGACCAACCGCTCCGTCGCCAGCCAGCTGACCGCCGAGCAGTTCAACACCTGCCAGACCATCAAGCAGATCAGCACCGGCGAGGAGTACGCCATCGCCATCAACCAGGGCAACACCAAGCTCAAGGACGACATCAACCAGGCCATCAAGGACCTGACCGATGACGGTACCGTCGACGCCCTCATGGCTAAGTACAATATCAAGTAAAATAGCTACTTGATTGCACGCGGGCCCTTTCCGCTTTGGCGGAGAGGGCCTTTGCGCTTCTCCTGACGGAGATCTTTTCCGTCTCGTTTTGCCGGCAACTTCTACGATAGGAGCCACCTTGTCTCGACTGAACAAAGGGGCCGCGGAGCAGCGTTTTCCACTGCCCTCGATGCTCCAAAAGCTGGCCTGCGTCATGGCCGTGGCGCTCGCGCTGGTGTGCGCGGGGGCATATGCGCCCACGACCGCTCAGGCGCTTGAGACCGCAAAGATTACCGCCCGACCCAATACCGGTTCGGGTAGCGATGTGGTCGGCGGCACCGAGACGCGCATCACTTGGGAAGTTCAGGCCGATGCCGACGAGGAGCTGAGCGGTCTTTCTTTGACGTTTGTCGACGGCACGACGTTTGGTACCGATGACACGCGATTGACGATGCTCTCGGGCGAGGACCTCATGGATCGTACGCCCATGAAACCTACGTGCAAGGCTGACGGCCAGACGCTCAAGATTGACTTTGGTGAGACGGCGCCTGCTGGCGGCTATTTCCGCGTCGAGGTTTACGGTGTGACGTTTCCCGTCGAGGGCGGCGATGAGGCCTTTAGCGGCACCTATACGCTCGCCGACGGTTCGACCAAGAAGATCTCCAAGATTCCGTCGGTGGAGATCAAGGGCGTGACGGCCTTCGATAACTTCCTGGCCGACCTTAAGGAGCAGCCGTGGGTCGAGGCGTGGAACTCCAATATGTTCCTGCGCCTGTTCCTGAACCCGGTCATTTTGGTCCAGAGCCTGCCGATCGTCTTCAAGGGCTTCCTTATGTCGCTTTCGATCGTGCTCGTGGCGTTTCCGCTGGCAATCCCCTTTGGCTTTGCTCTGTCGCTTATGCGCATCTCCAAGTCGCGCATCCTGCGCTGCCTCGCCGGCATCTACGTGAATATCATTCGCGGTACGCCGGCGTTCCTGCAGATCTATATCGCGTTCTTCGGTCTGCCGTTGGCCGGCGTCAAGGTGGACGACTATGTTTTGGGCGTTATCGTCATGGCCATGAACTCGTCTGCGTACCTGTGCGAGATCTTCCGCGCCGGTATCCAATCGATCCCCAAGGGCCAAAACGAGGCTGCTCGCTCTCTGGGCATGAATGCCTTCCAGACGCTGCTCTACGTTATGATTCCGCAGACGTTCCGCAATGTTTTGCCTACGCTGACCAGCGAGTTTATCTTGCTTTACAAGGATACGTCGCTGCTTGCCGCCGTGGGTGTGGTCGAGATCGTCATGAATGCCCGTACCATCGTGGCCACGACGGGCTCCATTACACCGTACGTGGTTGCCGCCCTGTTCTATCTGGTCATCACCCTGCCGCTTGCGCGCTTGGTGAGCGGTCTTGAGGCGAGGCTTTTGGGCACGGCCGAGACCAAGAAGAAGCGTCCCGCCAAGAGCGCCGGACAGGTTGTCGCGACGCCCGCCGATCACATCGCCGGTCTGTAAGGAGGTCCTATCATGAGCGAAACCAATAATTCGAACGAGGTCGTCGTCAGCATCAAGAACCTCCAGAAGGCCTTTGGCGATAACGTGGTCCTGCGCGATATCGATCTGGATGTGCACAAGGGCGAGGTCGTCGTTGTCCTGGGCCCCTCGGGCTCGGGCAAGTCGACGATGCTTCGCTGCATCAATCGTCTGGAGCATCCCACGAGCGGCTCGATTATCGTTGAGGGCGTGGATGTGTGCGCCAAGGGTGTCGACCTCAACAAAGTGCGCACGCATCTGGGTATGGTGTTCCAGCAGTTCAATTTGTTCCCGCACCTCTCAGTCAAAAAGAACGTCATGCTTGCGCAGCAAAAGGTGCTCAAGCGCAGCAAGGAAGAGGCCGAGAAGATCGCCGTCGAGGAACTCACCAAGGTCGGTCTGGCCGAGCGCATCGATTTTATGCCGAGTCAGCTTTCGGGCGGCCAGCAGCAGCGCGTTGCCATCGCCCGCGCCCTGTCGATGAACCCGCACGTCATGCTCTTTGACGAGGCCACGTCGGCGCTTGACCCCGAGCTTGTCCGCGACGTTCTGGGCGTCATGCGCGACCTGGCACGCGATGGCATGACCATGATCGTCGTGACGCACGAGATGGGCTTTGCCCGCGACGTCGCCGACCGCGTCGTCTTTATGGACGGTGGCGTTATCGTGGAAGAGGGCACGCCGAGCGAGGTCTTCGACCATCCCAAGAGCGAACGCACCAAGGCGTTTTTGGGCAATATCTCGTAGCCGGTTGATGTAACTGCCGTTACTAAAGAGCGGGGGCTGGACTTGAATCCAGCCCCCGCTCTTTTGTAGGGATGAGGATGCGCTTTGATGCAGGCTCTTTTGGAGGCCCTGGGTTCGTTACGCGAGCTCGGCTCCGAGGGCCTTGCAAGCGGTCTCGCCCTCATCATCGGGCGCATCGTAGCAAATGACGGAATCGACGACGTTGACGCCCGCCTCGTCGGCATCGGCCTTCCAGTTGTCCATCCACTCGCCCTCGGCCCACGAATAAGAGCCAAAGAGGACGACCTTCTTGTCGCCGAGGGTCTCCTTGACCTCGTCCCACATAGGCTGGAACTCGTCATACTCAAGCTCCTCGGAACCCATGGCGGGGCAGCCGAAGGCAATGGCGTCATAGCTGGCGGCCTTGTCTGCGGAGAAGTCGGCGCAGGAAATGACCTCTGCCTCGGCGCCGGCACCGGTTGCGCCCTCGGCAACGAAGTTTGCCATGGCCTCGGTGTTGCCTGTACCGCTCCAGTAGACGACGGCGATCTTGCTCATATGTTTTCCTTTCGGTTGTGCGGCGTGCGGCCGCGTTTTGTATGCTCTATCGGGTTGCCTGTACAAGCTGTCTCAGGGTGCAGCCCTGTTGATAGATATAGGTAAGGTATTGCGTGCATGCGCGATAGGAATCGAAGGTCGTGAGCGCCTGCTCAACGTTTGTGTATACCTTCCATGCGCCAAAGACCTTATAGTTTTCGCCGTGCTGGACGATAAACTGATGGACATCTTCGTAGGGATAGCCCAAAAAATAGCCAATTTCGTGGGGGAACTCGCATATGCACCCCGTATCGCAGTACCTATTTCGCGCGAGTGCGCAGACGCTGCCGTCATAGGCGCTTTCTGCGGCATTGCTGCTTGCCAGCGTGATGCGCGCGGCGAGATGCACCAGGGATGCGGGCAAGTTGTGGACATCGTAACCTTCGGCGGCTAGCGCCGTCGTGGCACGGGGGTCGGAGAGGTATCGCATGAGGTCCGCAGGGCGGTACACATAGATGAGCGCTCCGCAGGGGCGCCAGACCAAAACGCTCATATGGATCCCGAGTGGCTGGAGCTCGCGGTTGCATTGGGCTATGACGGCGAGCAGGCGAGAGCGTCGCTCTTCGATATGGGCGGCGCCGCGTTTTCCGTTTTGGTTGGCGTAAACGCCGGGATAGGTAAAGAGCGAAGCCGGCTTGATACCTGCGAGCGTAGGGGAGCAGTTGCGCACGACAGCCGTTTGGTATGTTGGGATGTCAATGGTTCGAGTCACGATGCTCCTTACGGGTCCTCAGTTGTTAGCCTAGGAAAACTTATACACGAAAGTAAGCCATGGTCAACAAAAAAGTTTGAAGAGGGAAACTAATTGACCGAACAGACATGATTTTGGGTTAAGATGGGGACACCCCATGGGGGTATCTAGAAATTAGGGCTACTTGAAAGGGGAACGCATGAGCGACTTGCTCAACCCTGCGAATCTCATCGTGCTGGCCGTCATTGCCGTCGGCATGTTTTTTGGACTGCGTCGCATTGCCGCTTCGACACACGGGAAGAGCTGCTGCAGCGATGGCGCGAGCGGCAAGAAGGCCAAAAAGGTTGTTGTGGTGGATACCGATGCGTCACACTATCCCTATAGCGATGAGCTGCTCATCGGCGGCATGAGCTGTGACGGCTGCGCTCAGAACGTAGCCAATGCCCTCAATGCGCTGGATGGCGTGTGGGCAACGGTGACGTATGCGGACCACACAGCACGCGTGCGCTCCAAGCGGCCGATCGATCGCGGTGTCCTTGAGGCTGCCGTGAGAGATGCGGGTTACTATGTCATGACGCTGTAGGCCTTGCCTTGGATGCGCGTCCTTGCCTAGGCTCGTCCGCGTAGCTCGATGTCCTGGATGTCGTCGAAGTCGATGGCGATATCTTTGAGCTTGAGGAGTTTGAAAGCAGGGAGCTCCTCGTCGAGGATGCCGGTGCGGCTGCGATAGCCGTATGTATCGTAATAGGTGACACGAACCAAGTCGCCGCGCTTGAGGCCCTCGAGCTTTTTCGAAAGTTCGAGGGCTTTTTCTTCTGTGAGTTCGCATTTTGGCTCGGCGGTGATCTCTTGTTTACGCACGAGCTCGTAGTATCCCGTGAGGGCGGCAAAGGGCATAAACTGCGCGGCACGGCCGGCACGGACGGTGCCGTTGGCGGTGAGCTTTGGGTCGGCGGAGCGACGTCTTCCCTCGGGGTCCGCTAGGCGTTCAAAAGGTGTCGGTGGCCGCATCGGCTGTTGTTGGGACTTAGGCACGATGTCCTCCTACCTGATCGTTGCGTTCGCGCGCGGTGGCGCCGGCGGTAAAGCTCAGCCCCTTAACCAGCGCGTTCTTGCCGTATTTGCCTTTCACGGCCAGCACGGCGCGTGCCAGGTCGCGCTCGCGCTCATCGGCCTCGATATCGCTGAACAGATCGATGGTGGCAAATTCCTCGGGCATGAGGTTGCCAAATCCCAGATTGATGCGCTTGACCGGTCGTTTGGGATCGACAGTCTGCGCCCAGAGCTCATCGAAATAGCCCATGATCTTCTTGAACGAATTGGTACGCTCGGGCAGCTTTCGCGAGGCGTTGGAGTGCGCAAAGAGTGCGGCATAGCCACCGCGCGGTTTGCCGCCATGCTCTCCCACAAAGATGCCATCGATTGCCTGCGCCTCACGTACCAGACGACGCCGTTCGTCATCGCGCTGGACGGGCTTGGGCGCACGGGGTGCGAGCTCGGGGCCGGCGGTTGCGGTGGGTTCGATGCTCGACGTACTCGAGCGCAGGTGTCCGCATCCGTCCACATATTGTGCAGTGCCGCTGGCATCAAGCCTGCGGATGTCGGCGCGCTCGCTTGCATAGCCCACAAAGAGCGAGATGCTGTCGCACACCACGTGCTTGTCGATCAAATCCAGCACGGCGGCATCGACCATCTCGCGCAAGACGGTATAGGCCTGTTCGTAGGCATAACCCTTCGAGAGCACCTGTCCTGTGGTGGTCGAAGTTGCTTGCGGGCGATAGGCTTGGATGTCGGCGATGGTTGTCGGCTCGCGCCCGAAGGCATGGTCGATGAGATATTCGGCATTGACGCCGAGCTCGTCGTAAAGCAGGTTTTCGTCGAGCGCCGCGACGCCCATCAGATCGTAGACGCCGTATTTCTCGAGGCGGGCTGCCACGCCGGGACCGATGCCCCAGATATCGGTGATGGGACGATGGGGCCAGATCTCCTTGCGAAAGGCCTCGTCGTCGAGTATGCCGATGCGGCTGGGTACGTGCTTGGCGGTAATGTCGAGCGCTACCTTGGCCTGGAATAGGTTGGGGCCGATGCCGACCGTAGCCGTGATGCCGGTGCGCGCGAGGACCTCGTCGCGCAGCGTGCAGGCGAACCCTTCCGCATCGGTGTGATAGAGGTCCAGATAGGGCGTCACGTCGATAAAGCACTCATCGATGGAGTAGACGTGCACGTCCTGTGGGCTGACGTATTCCAGATAGATACCGTAGATTTTCGCCGACACCTCCATGTAATGCTGCATGCGCGGTACGGCCGTGATGTAGTCGATGCCATCGGGAATTTCGAACAGACGGCAGCGATTGTGTATCCCGAGGTCCTTCATGGCCTGTGTGATGGCGAGGCAGATGGTCGTGCGTCCGCGTGATTCGTCGGCAACGACCAGGTTGGTGGTGAGTGGATCGAGCCCGCGGTCCACGCACTCGACGCTGGCATAAAACGTCTTGAGGTCGATGCAGATATAGGTGTGCTGCTCGTGCGCCATCCGTGCCCTTTCATCAAACACATGTTCTTATCGAATACATGTTCGATAATACCCGCTCATCCGGACATCGTCAAAACCTGTCCCTTTTTGGCAGGTATAGTCGTGCAGCTGCATCGGGTTTTTAACGCAGCCCTAAAGAGCGCGAAACAGCTCGGAAAAGCTCGCTTCGTAGCATGAGCCTAACGATCGATACCGCCTATACGCACGGAAGGGTTGTGGGAAAGATGGTCAATTATGGGTTTGGTATGCCGACGCGCCTTGTTGCGGATGGAGACGTGGCTCGCTGGTGCGGACGATTGGTCGCTCACTACGGTGGCACCAAGGCGCTGGTCGTGTTGGGCGGTGACAAGCATACGCGCGATGAGCTTGTCTCGGCGGCACTTGGCTCGCTTGATCGAGCCCTACTCGAGCGTGTGCTTTTCCGCTGCGGCTCGGTTGGGGGCGACGGGGGAGACGAACTGATCGACGAAGCCGTGGCCCTGGCGACCGACGAAGGCGTGGACTTTGTCCTGGCGATTGGCGATGCCGATACTGCCGGCTTTGCGCGCGAGCTCGCGCGTCGCATGGCGGCGCTCGATGCCGGCGAAGACGGCTTTGTGCCTTATGGATGCATTGTCTCGGAGGGCAAGGTGCCTGCTGTCGTGGGCACCGGCGAGGTTCCCGTTTTTGCCATTATCGCGCCCGATCTGCTGGAGGGCATCGGGTCTCCTCTGCGTGAGTTACTCGGCAGCGTCTGCGCCGCGGCCTAATATTTGCCATAAAAGGACGGGTTATTTTTGGTTGGTAAAGCGTTTGACCTGCCAAAATAAGCCTGTCCCTTTTTGATCGGTTGCCGTTTGGGGGCCGATTGGCAACGCTCGCTGATTGTAGTCTTGACCTGCGCTAGAATAGTGGCATCTGAATGTCCGGGCGCATGGAGGCGTGCGCCCGTATGCTGAGGAGGACTCTATGGCAACTGTTGCCGCACCTATCGATGCTACGTCGACTGCCGCTTGGAAGGCGCTCGAGGCTCATCAGGAGAAGCTCGAGGCCGAAGGTATCGACCTCAAGGCCTGGTTCGCTGCTGACGCCGACCGCGTGAACAAGCTGAGCTTTGACGCCGGTGACCTGCACTTCGATCTGTCGAAGAACCTGGTGACCGATGAGACCGTCAAGCTGCTGTGCGATCTTGCCCGCGAGGTGAAGCTCGAGGAGCGCCGCGACGCCATGTTCTCTGGCGAGCACATCAACACTACCGAGGACCGCGCTGTCCTGCACACCGCGCTGCGCCGCCCGGCAAGCGAGAAGGGCCAGCTCATCGTCGACGGCCAGGACGTCGTCGCCGACGTGCACGAGGTCCTCGACCGCATGTATGCCTTCGCCGAGCGCGTGCGCTCCGGTGAGTGGAAGGGCGTTACCGGCAAGAAGATCGAGCATCTGGTGTCCATCGGCATCGGCGGCTCCGACCTGGGCCCGGTCATGGCCTACGAGGCTCTGCGTCCCTATGCCGACGCCGGTATCGACTGCCGCTACATCTCCAACATCGACCCCAACGACCAGGCCGAGAAGCTCAAGGGCCTGGATCCCGAGACCACGCTCGTAATCATCGTCTCCAAGACCTTCACCACGCTCGAGACCCTCACCAACGCCCGCGAGGTCAAGACCTGGATGCTCGAGCAGCTCAAGGCTCAGGGCGCCATCGACGGCTCCGATGAGCAGAACGCCGAGGCCGTGGCAAAGCACTTCGTCGCCGTTTCCACCGCACTCGAGAAGGTCGAGGCCTTCGGTATCGACCCCGCCAACGCCTTCGGTTTCTGGAACTGGGTTGGCGGCCGCTATTCCGTTGACTCCGCCGTGGGCCTGTCGCTGATCGTCGTGCTCGGCCCCGAGCGCTTCCAGCAGTTCCTCGAAGGCTTCCACGCCATCGACGAGTACTTCTGCAACACGCCGCTCGAGAACAACGCCGTCGCGCTGATGGGCCTGCTCAATGTCTGGTACGTCAACTTCTTCGGTTCCAAGAGCCACGCCGTGCTTCCGTACTGCCAGTATCTGCACCGCTTCCCGGCCTACCTGCAGCAGCTCACCATGGAGTCCAACGGCAAGCACGTCCGCTGGGACGGCAGCGCTGTGACTTCCGATACCGGTGAGATCTTCTGGGGCGAGCCCGGCACCAACGGCCAGCATGCCTTCTATCAGCTGCTGCACCAGGGCACTGTGGTGGTCCCGGCCGACTTTATCGCTTTCGCCAACACTGCCAACCCTGCGACCGACAGCGGCCAGGATGTCCACGAGCTGTTCCTGGGCAACTTCCTGGCCCAGACCAAGGCGCTCGCCTTTGGTAAGACGGCCGATGAGGTTCGTGCCGAGGGCACGCCCGAGCAGATCGTCCCGGCCCGCTGCTTTGAGGGTAACCGTCCGACGACCTCGATCTTTGGCGACACGCTGACCCCGTTCGCACTCGGCGAGCTCATCGCACTGTACGAGCACATCACGTTTGTCGAGGGCACGGTCTGGGGCATCGACTCCTACGACCAGTGGGGCGTTGAGCTGGGCAAGCAGCTTGCCAAGCAGATTACCCCGGCCTTCCACGACGACGCCGCCAAGGCCGAGCAGGACGCTTCGACCCAGGCGCTTATCGAGTTCTATCGCGCTCACCGTAAGTAGCCGCTGCTGTTAACGCATCGCGCCTTATAGTCAGGGGCCCGTATCCTATCGGATGCGGGCCCCTTTGCTTTGCCGTGGTCCCGGGGCGCACGGCCTTTGTGGAACATCGCCGGGGCGCCGCGCGCTGCGAGAACCCTGCGCCTAGATCTTGGCCTCCGCATGGCCTCGCTGCGCCTCGGGCAGCTCCCCATAGAGCGGATGGTCTTCGAGCCTAAAGCGCTCGACCTGTTCGGGAGTGCGACCGCGTACAAAGAGCCACGAGCGATCGATCGGCGTCGCCATGAGCGTGCTGAGCAGCGCGTCGGCGCGGTCGGAAAATACCCGGGCACTCTCGGGATCCTGGAACGCCAGCACCAGATGCGTGTCGCAGTTGCCCATGATGGAGCGTGCGCGTGCCTCGCCATAGAGCGCATCGAGCTGGTTGGTCGACTGCAGCAGCAGCGTTGCCCAGATGTTGCGGCTTCGGATAATCGAGAGCACGTTGTCGATCTGGGGGATCTGCAGATTTGCGAAGTCATCGAGCATAAAGCGCACGGGCACGGGCAGGCTGCCGTCGGGCTGCCTATCGGCCTCACGAATGAGGCCCATAAACGCCTGCGAAATAAAGAGGCCGGTCAGCGGATCGAGATTGCGGTCAATATCGCTCACGGTTACAAACAGGGCGCAGGGGGTGTGTCCCATGGAAGCAAAGTCCACCTGATGGCACTCACGATAGAGCTGTGCCGCACCGTCGAATCCCAGACACATGACCTTTTCGGCAAGGATGCCGACGATGCTCGCGTGCATGCGCTCGGCATTTTGCGTAATGGCGTAGCGCCGCCATAGCGAGAGGGCATAGCTTTGGGGGTCGGTCGTGATCAGGTCGTCAAACAATCGACCCGTGGCGCCGTCCTGCAGGTGCTCGATCAGCTTGATGACCGAGCTGATCGTCTGCTCGTCGGCGGGTAGCTGTTCGGTGACGTAGGCGATAAGACACGACAGCAGGTTTGCCGCCGCATGATCCCAAAAAGGCTGGTTGTTGTCCTCGATGGGGCAGATGGCCTTTGCCACCTAGAGGATGTCCTGCTGGTTGGGCCTGCCGTCCGCCTTGCGGCGAATGTGCCTCAGGGGGTTGTAGCCGCAGCGCTCGATGCCGGGCGCAAGGGCCGGGACGGTGTTGAGGTCGGCGAAGTTGAGACATTGCACGCGGTAACCGTGGGCTGCCAGCACGGGTCCCACTTCGCGACAGAGCGTGCCTTTGGTGTCGAGCACGATGTAGCTTGCGTTCATTTGCAGCAGGTTGGGCTTGAGGACGTTTCGGGTCTTGCCGGCTCCCGAGGGGCCGATCACAAGTGCGTTGTTGTTGAGTCCCGTTTGGCGGGTATCGCAGGAAAGCGTTCGATCCTTGGCGAGGATGGTGGACGATGCGGACTCAGATGCGGCGAGGCGGCTGGCGAGGTTAGACATGGGCGACCTCCTTGGTGGTCGAGAGGATTTCGTGGGCAAAGCCGAGCTCGACGGCGCGCTCGGCCGAAAGGTAGGTGTCTTTTGCAGTGAGGGACTGGATGCGCTTGGGCGTGAGGCCGCTGCGGTCCGAGAGGATTTGCGTGAGGGTCTTGCGGGTCTGCATGAGACGCCGGCTGGTTTCCTGCAGCGCAAGTGCCGAGCCGCCTGCCCCCTGGGGAATCAGCGGGTCGTGAATCATGAGCTCTGCATGGGGCGCCATACGGCGATCGTCGCCGCCCATAAAGATCACGGCGCCCATGGACGCGGCGAATTCCAGGCAGACGGTGCGGATGGGGCACGATGCAAGGCGCATGGCGTCATAGATCGCAAGACCCGATCGCACGCTTCCGCCGGCGCTGGCGACAAATATGGTGATGGGGCGGCTGGGGTCGGTGGCATCGAGCAGGCGGATCTGCTGGCATAGGTCGTGGGCCATCGGGGTTTCGATGTTTCCCATGACGGAGAGCTCGCGACGGGCGAGCATCTCATCGTAAATGCTGGTGAGCGTGATACCTCGGGCGGATTCACGCATGGTGAGGGGGCTGATGATGGGGGAATGATTGGTGTCCATGAGGACTCCTTTCTGTTGGTTGTGTTGTGGAATAGGATTGTTGCCCGCGGAGGGGCTGGCGGGCTACAGGGTTCGTCCGAGCCTGAGATCGAGCTCGGTTGTGGGGCAGGCTGCCTGTTCGTGCGGCTCGCAAGCGCCAAGGACTCCAAAGCGATGGAGCGTTGCGACGGGCGTGGTGTAGGCGAGCCGCAGCTGATGCTCGACAGGGGCACATCCGTCATTTTTGTAATGAGCCGCGTAGTACTGCGCGATGCTGGCGTTCATCTCGCTGCCATTGCGATGGCGCTCAAACTGGCGTCTGCAGGTTTCGATGATCTTTGCTACCGACTTGGGTGCCGTCGCGGGAACAAGGGCGAGATAGCCCTCAAATAGCTCGTTGATGCTCAGAAGGCACAGCAGGTCGATCAGCGTCCTTATGGCTGCTCCCTCGGCGGAAAAGTGCGCGGTCATGCGGTTATATCGGTTGCGGTCGACGATGGCCGCATGGGGTCTTGGAGTTTTCTGCCCCGTGGTCCCGGGCTTTTGCCGCGCCTGTGTATTGAGCTCGACGTTGCAGCGCTTGAGGCCGTCCAACGGAAGGAACAGTGCAGTGCGCAGGGTGTTCCGCTTGCTTTCGAGTTCATGACGCTCGTCGGGTTCCCATTCGAGCTTGAGTTTCGTGTCGAGCGCCGTAAGCATATGGGCTAGGCAGCCTACGGTAAGAACGTGCGAATCGTTGTCGCGTTTTGGGGCATAGGGGTCTGTCAGCTTGCGAATGTCGGGGTCGCCCATGATCTTTGTGCAGCGCTTCAGCAGTTGAGGGTGGTCGGCCAAGATCGTCGCGAGTGGTAGCGACGCGTAGTTCTTGATGGTCGCGGCGGCAAAGGCGGCGTCATATTCGTTTGCATATGCTCGCTCAATGCGGGCATCCAGAATGCTTTTCTTATCGCCGTCTTCTGCGTGGTGGTTTGTCATAGCTTCTCCAATCGGTTGATGTTCGTGCTGTTTGTTGATGTGTTGGTTGTCGTGAGTGATGTGCTTGCCGTGGGTGATGTGCTGACGTTGGGGTGCTATGCGGTTTTCAATGAGCCCGTGAGGCAGTTGCTGCAGGGGTGGGATGGAACGGCCCATGCAAGGCGGAAGGCATCGTGCTCAAAATCGAGACAGCAATGCCCTGGGTGCCTCACATGTGGCAGTTACCTCATTAAGTTGTCATTGCGTTTGGGGCTGTACTTTGCCGATCTTCTTTCTCTTACACGCTAAAAACTGAAACTTCATATGCTCGATCTACTTAAAACCGCAACGGCGGTCTTTTATCAACTTATATGTCGGAACGTGGCTTTGCAAGTACTTTTTTGCGTTTGTTTCAAATGGGGTGGTTTTGCAACCGTCACGCGCCACGCTATGCGAACGTGCCCCGGCTCGGATAAGATGGTGCGATCGAGTTCTACCGCGCTCACCGCAAGTAGTCTTTGTTGCTGAGATAGGTCACGGCCGAAAGGGGCCCGTATCCCAACAGATACGGGCCCCTTGCTATTTAAATGGGCATGAGGGTGTATTGAGGGGGGATGTCTTGCTGTCGGCATCCGCGTGCGGTGCCATTCGCTGTCTGTAAATATACGTTTACAGCTAATTTCATACCACTTGTCGGAATGCGGACGCTGTCCTTGCATGCCGGGCGTACATTGAACGTGGTTTTTCGCGTGAAACCACGAATCGGTTGTCAGTCCTGAACAAGGAGGCCCAGCATGACGCTTGCCAAACCCATCAACAAATACATCGACTATATCGATGCCCCCGAGGACACGTTTGAGCAATATGTCGAGAAGGCGTTAAAGTACAACTTTCGCTGCGTATTTGCGAACCTGCAGGAGTACGAGACGGGCCGCGCCATGCTCGAGGACTCTGACATCATCCTTGCCGGCGCTATCGACTTTCCCCAGGGCACTATGACGCTTGAGGAGAAGCTTGCGAGGTTTGAGGAATACGCTGCGTGTGGCTTTACCGAGATTGACTACGTTTTGAATCAGGAGTCGGTTGAGAACCGCGATTTTGATGCCATCGAGCGCGAGATGACTACCATTGCTGATTTTTGTCGCGCGCATGGCATCACTGACAAGGTGATCGTCGAGATGTGCAAACTGGACGGCGACGACGCCGCCAAGCGCCGTGTATGCGAGATCGCGCTGGAGGCCAAGCCGGGATTCCTTAAGACATCGACTGGCAGAAGCTTTGGCGGTGCTAAGCTCGAGGACGTGCGGCTGATGCACGAGGTGCTCGGCGATGCCGTGGCAATCAAGGCGGCGGGCGGTATCCATAATTACGAAGAGGCTTGCGCATTCATCGAGGCCGGCGCCAGCGCGTTGGGTGCCTCGGCGGGCATCGCGATCGTCGACGGCGCACCGACGGATGAGCGTCGCTAGCAGACGTATTTGACCTGAGCAATAAAGCTTCACGACTACGCGCCGTTCATGTTCGAGACAATATGACTTTTTGCCCGTTGTAAACGGAGTCGCGATGGGTGTTCTGTATGATGGCTCAGACAAGGTTGTTCAATGACAGGGAGGCATATATGGCAATCAAAGCCATCGCAATGGATATCGACGGTACGCTCACCAACGATCAAAAGGTCATCAGCCCGCGTACGCGCGAGAAGCTGCTCGCGGCGCAGGAGTCGGGCATTAAGCTCATTTTGGCTTCGGGCCGTCCCGCATGGGGGCTCCACGCCTTGGCGCAGGAGCTCGACCTCCAAAACCATGACGGTCTGCTAGTTGCCTTTAACGGCGCACACGTCGTCGATGCCCAGACCGACGAGGTACTGTTCGATCAGGCTATGCCTGCCGACGAATTGCATCGCCTGATTGATCACCTGCGTAATTTTGACGTGATCCCTATGATTTCGCTCGGTCGCGATTTGCACGTCGAGGACTCGTACCGCTGCATGATCACGCTGCCTGACGGCTCGCAGAAAAACATCGTCAAGTATGAGCGCGATGCCTGCGACCTTAAGATCCGCGAGGTCGAGAGCTTGCATGAGGTCGTGGACACTTATCCCGTGGACAAGCTGCTGACGGCGGGTGATCCGGCCTACCTGCAGGCGCATTACGAGGAAATGTATGCGCCCTTTAAGCAGACGCTTTCGGGCATGTTTACGGCCGACTGGTACTTTGAGTACACGGCGCCCGGTATCGACAAGGCCCGTGCGCTCGAGGGTGCCCTGCCCAAGCTCGGCATCGATGCCAGTGAGGTCGTATCGTTTGGCGACGGCCAGAACGACAAGTCCATGATTGAGTGGGCCGGAACCGGTGTTGCCATGGGCAACGCCGTCGATGAGGTCAAGGCTGTGGCCCAGATGGTGACCGCCGATAACAACGAAGATGGTATTGCAATGGCGCTGGATAAGCTGCTGGGTTAGAATCGCCGGTAATGCATGGTTTGGGCGCC
>URDZ01000007.1:0-35747 GCA_900546725.1 uncultured Collinsella sp.
GGGTCGCCGGACTTGAAGATGCCCGAGCCCACGAAGACGCCCTCGGCGCCCAGCTGCATCATAAGGGCCGCGTCGGCCGGGGTGGCGATGCCGCCGGCGGCAAAGTTCACCACGGGAAGCTTGCCCGTGGCATGAACCTCGCGTACCAGCTCGACCGGAACCTGCAGTTGCTTGGCTGCCTCAAAGAGCTCATCATTGCGCAGGGCGACAACGTCGAAGATCTGCTTTTGGATCTTACGCATGTGGCGTACGGCTTGGACGACGTCGCCCGTGCCCGGCTCGCCCTTGGTGCGAATCATCGTGGCGCCCTCGGCAACGCGGCGCAGCGCCTCGCCCAGATCGCGGGCGCCGCAGACAAACGGCACGTCAAACTGGGTCTTATCGATGTGATAGACGTCATCGGCGGGGGAGAGAACCTCGGACTCGTCGATGTAATCGATCTCGATGGCCTGCAGGACCTGCGCCTCGACAATGTGGCCGATGCGGCACTTGGCCATAACGGGGATGGAGACTGCCTCTTGGATGCCCTTGATCATCTTGGGGTCGCTCATGCGCGAGACGCCGCCTGCGGCACGGATGTCGGCCGGGATGCGCTCGAGTGCCATGACGGCGCAGGCGCCTGCCTCTTCGGCGATGCGTGCCTGCTCGGGCGTGGTGACGTCCATGATGACGCCGCCTTTGAGCATCTGCGCGAGCTCGCGATTGAGTTTGACGCGATCGGCCTTGCTGGTCTGTTCTGCCATGGTTGCTCCCTTGGTTGGCATGTGCATTGCTTGACGGAACATCCTATCGGGGAGCTGGGTATGGCGAAATACTCAGTTTTCGAGATAATAACAAGGTCAGACTAATACCAGATTGAACAGCTCGATAAGGTCAGGTGGCAAACTCATGCTTGACTACAATTTGGAAAAACGCGGCGAAGCATCGCTCTATGAGTATGTTTACCAGCAAATTCGAGATGATATTGTAGCTGGACGCATTGCGGCGGGGGAGCATCTTCCGTCTAAGCGCGCCTTTGCCAGTCATCTGGGAATTAGTGTCATTACCATCGAGAATGCATATAGCCAGTTACTTGCCGAGGGTTATATTTGCTCAAAGCCGCGGCGTGGCTACTACGCTTGCGAGCTTCCGGATGCACCGGTTTTGCCTTTGGCTACGGGGAACATCGACCGAGATGCCGTCTCTGTGGGCCCTAGCGCGCATGATGCCAACGGACAGGTCGAGCGATTCGATGCGCTCTCTCCTTCCGCTTTGGAGGCGGCGCGGCTTTGGCAAAGCGCACTGCGGGCGACGCTGGCATCCGAAGACGAGCGCGAAATCTTCTCGCCCGCGCCAGCGCAGGGCACCGCTCGGCTACGACGCGCAATTGCTCACCATCTGCGCGGGGCAAGGGGTGTGAATGTCGACCCCGACAACATCGTTATCGGTGCGGGCGCCCAGCTGCTCGATACCATGTTGGTTCAGCTGCTTGGCGCGGACAAGGTGTATGCCGTTGAGGACCCGGGCTATTTGCGCCTGACGCGCATCTATCAGGCTATGGGCTGCAAAGTTCGACATATCCCGTTGGATGATGAGGGCGTGGACTTGAGCACTCTGCAGAAAAGCGGGACCGATGTCCTTCACCTGATGCCGTCCCATCAGTATCCGACCGGCCTGGTGACGAGCATCGCGCGCCGGTATGCGCTGCTGAGCTGGGCTGCCGAACGGCCGGGTCGATATCTCATCGAAGATGACTTTGATTGTGAGTTTCGCCTTGCCGGCAAGCCGATTCCCGCGCTCGCGTCAATCGATGCCGCCCAGTCGGTTATCTACACCAACACGTTTTCGAAGAGCCTTTCATCGGCATTGCGTCTAGCGTACATGGTGTTGCCCGATGAGCTGATGGAACGGTTTAGGCGCAACCTTGGTTTTTACGCCTCGTCGGTGAGTTCTGTTGACCAGGTCGCTTTGGCTCGTTTGCTGGAATCGGGTGATTACGAGCGGCATGTGAACCGCGTGCGCGTTCGTGCTCGCGAGGCGCGTGATAGCCTGACGGCGCTTGTGCGGAAAGCGTTTCCGACGGGGGAGGTCTCGATCGAACATGCAGACGCGGGCCTTTACTGCACCGTGGTTGCGGAGCGCGGAGCGGGCGGAAGCTCTTTTGTGCGGGCCCTCACGCGCTCGAGTATTCCTTTTGTCGATATCAGTGACTGTTATTGGTGTGCCGATGGCGCATTTGTCCCTGAAAACTCAAGTCAAATTCTTGTTCAGTATGACGATTTGAGTTCAAAAGCGCTAAATACCTTGGAATCGCAGCTAATGGGAGCACTCTGCAACCTAAGTGAGTAGGCTTTTGGAACTTTGGCGACCAGGCAGTTTTGTAACAAGCTATCTACCTGCGGTTTTGAAAAGCAGGATGACCGGGCTGCTCGGGATGTTCAAAAAAGTCTACTCACTTGTCGCGCAAAGCTTCTGCATGAGAAAAAATGGGGTTTTCAACAGAACTTCGTCCAGCTCTCGGCAAGCTTTTGGCCAGTTGGGGAGGGCTGTTGAAAACTTGGCAGTCCGTTCGGCACCATTTTTGGCGCGTTCGCGTCAATGCGTGACTGACTGGGTTGAAATTCGTGTTTTCCTGTGCCTATGAAAGATCTACTTTGTGACATATCGGCTTTTAGGTACTGGCGTTTGCCCCCTCAGGTCCGCGCTCTGTGTCCGCCGCTTCCACGACCGGAAGAAGACCGGCAGCGATATGATCTCGCCCGCAACCCGACGGCTGCGGTCGCGCTCGGTTTTCCGTTGTATACATTGGTTCAGACAAGAAACAAACGGACTTGTCCTGCCAGCATTAGGCAGCGGCTGTTTCTTGGTGAGCTTCCCAGGGAATCCGTACTGGAAACGGAGCATGGGTTTTTGATTACGTCTCCTCTTCTGACGGTATTCATCATGTCGCGGCATCTGACGGATCTTCAGCTTCTTTTGGTATTGGCGGAGATGTGTGGCTTGTTTGCGGTGTGCGCTCTGCCTGCGGCACTTGAGGCGGAGCTTTCGCGTGCAATTGATTCGGGCGCGATCTCGACAACGTTCGGTTGGGTGCGCTGCCCGTCCGAGGACGGCACCGCCTCAAATTTATGGCGTCGAGACGCTTTGGTTTTGGGCGGAGACCTTGACCGTTTTTGTTCAGATGTTTGCGGGATACGTTACGGCAATAGATTTAGGACGGTGTCGCAACTTGTTCCATTGGGTGCCGCGTCGCCTTTTGAGGTCGAGGCGTATTTGCTACTTGCACTGCCGCGATCCCTGGGAGGCGTAGGCTTTTGCGACATAGAGCTTAATGTTGAAGTGATGCTAAGCACAAGTGCTCGAGCGATTGTGGGAAAGTCCCGTGTATATATCGACATACTTCTGTCTTCGCCGGACGGCAGGCGACAGGTGGCCATTGAATGTCAGGGAAAGGCCTCGCACGGACGCGCAGGGGATGGCTTGCGTGACGCTGACCGCATGACGGCCCTTCAGGCCATGGGCTACGATGTGCTTCTCCTGACACACAGACAGATATCGGATGAGGATAGATTCCGCGCGATCGTTAAGGCCGTATGCAGGATGCTCGATGCTGAATATCGTGATAAAAGCTCAGATGAGCAAAGGGCTGAGACATTACTCAGGTCTGAACTATTCGTTGACTGGACAAAATTGGGAGTAATCGACGGAAAGATGCCCGTTAGACACAAAATGGCTCGATCGTGGACGGCTGCGAATCTAAGTGAGTAGACTTTTGGCACTTTGGCGACTAGGTCGTTTTGCAACAAGGCATTTACCTGCGGCTTTATAAAGTGATATGGATGGTCTGCTCGGCAAGTTCCAAAAAGTCTACTCACTTAGTTTTTGACGAGAAGCCGATGCCGAAGGCGGTCCTATTTCAGGTAGTTAACAAGTTTGTGAGGCACGAAAAAGGCCCGAACCATGCGGTCCGGGCCTCATCGAGCTAGAGGTTATGTCTCAGGTTGCTGGCTTAGCCGAAGTAGCGCTTGAGCAGGCCGGCGAAAGCCTTGCCGTGGCGAGCCTCGTCGCGAGCCATCTCGTGCACGGTGTCGTGGATGGCATCGAGGCCAGCGGCCTTGGCGCGCTTAGCAAGATCGGTCTTGCCGGCGGTGGCGCCGTTCTCGGCCTCAACGCGCATCTCGAGGTTCTTCTTGGTGGAGTCGGTTACGACCTCGCCCAGGAGCTCAGCGAACTTGGCAGCGTGCTCGGCCTCCTCGTGGGCAGCCTTCTCCCAGTACAGGCCGATCTCGGGATAGCCCTCGCGATGAGCGACGCGCGCCATGGCCAGGTACATACCGACCTCGGAGCACTCGCCCTCAAAGTTGGCGCGCAGGTCGGCAACGATGTCCTCGGAGACGCCCTCCATCTTGGCGACGCCCACGACGTGCTCGGCAGCCCACTCGAGCTGACCCTCCTCCTGCTTCAGGAAGCGAGAACCGGGAACGCCGCACTGGGGGCACTTGAAGTCCTCGGGCAGCTGGTCGCCGTCGAACTCTTCCACATAACCGCAAACGGGGCAAACAAACTTCATGATTCGATCCTTTCGATCGATGGCGATTGTGCGCTCGTCCGGTCCCGTAAGGGCCCTCTCCGGACGTGCGTCTTGACGAGTTCTATTATCCATAAATGCAACCAAATGTGAAGCCTATTAGGAATGATTTTTAATAAAACAATTTTGAGATATGAAGATGTTGATTGATTAACGATTGGCAGGCCGTCTTTGACCGCCGCTGAGTACAATCGGGCGAGCAAATGTTGACCTATCAACAAATGAAGGAGTTTCCTTTATGCATCTAGCCCGTCGTGCCTGGTGCCGAACATATCAGACGGTTTTTCGCATTGCATTGCCGATCCTGCCCTATACCGAGCCGCGCATTTTAGAGCATGCCGAGGATGTGCCCGCGGTGCTTCAAAAGCGCTCGATCCAGAAGGTCCTTATCGTGACGGATCCCGGCATTGCCCGTCTGGGGCTCACGGCACCGCTCGAGACGGCGCTCGCATGCAGGGGGATTGGCGTTACGGTCTATGCCGAAACGCGTGCGAACCCCACGGTCTCGAATGTGGAGGAGGCGGCGTCCCTGTATCGAGAGCGCGCCTGCCAGGCCATTATCGGTTTTGGCGGAGGATCAGCCATGGACTGCGCCAAGGGCGTGGGCGCACGCATTGCGCAGCCAAGCAAGCCCATCAACAAGATGCGCGGGCTGCTGCGGATTCATCGTCGCCTGCCGCTGCTCATCGCCGTTCCCACCACGGCGGGCACGGGAAGCGAGGTCACGCTTGCGGCGGTAATTACCGATGACGAGACGCACTACAAGTATCCCATTAACGACTTTGTGCTTATCCCGCGCTTTGCGGCGCACGACCCCGAGTTTACGCGCGGTCTGCCCGCCTCCATTACGGGGCAGACGGGCATGGACGCCCTGACGCATGCCGTCGAGGCGTTTATCGGGCGAAGCACCACGCCCTATACGCGCAAGATGGCGCGACAGGCGGTGCAGCTCATCCACGACAATTTGCTCGAGGCCTATGAGCATGGCGACGACATGCGTGCGCGTCGCAATATGCTTTCGGCGGCGTATAAGGCGGGCGTTGCGTTTACCCGCTCCTATGTCGGATATGTGCATGCCATCGCGCACAGTCTGGGCGGCCGATACGGAATTCCGCACGGTTTGGCCAACGCTATCATCCTGCCGCACATGCTTCGCGCTTATGGTGACGCCGCCGCCCCCAAGCTTGCCGATCTTGCTCGCATGGCGGGCATTGCGCCGGCTACCGCGCAGGACAGTCTTGCGGCCGAGGCCTTTATCGATTGGGTCGACCGCATGAACGAGGCCCTGGGAATCCCCAAATATGTCTCGGGTATTCGCCGCTCCGATATTCCGCAAATGGCGGCCCATGCCGATGCCGAGGCCAATCCGCTATACCCCGTTCCACTTTTGATGGACCGCTCGGAGCTCGAGCATATGTACGAGGTCGTCGCGGGTGGTATGTTTGAGGACGAGAACTAGGAGGGTGCCATGAACACCGAGGAAATTGCGCGCATCGTCGGCGATCAGCGCGCCTACTTTAAGACGCACGCCACGTTTGATGTCGATGTTCGACGTCGCGCGCTCGTGAGTTTACGCGATGCGGTGCGGGCCCACGAGGCCGATATCGCTCATGCGCTCAAGACCGATTTGGGAAAGTCGCATGACGAGGCCTATATGTGCGAGATTGGCACATCGCTTTCCGAGATTCGACATCAGATTGCGCATGTGGCCCGATGGAGTCGTCCGCGCCTGCGTCCGTGCGACCTCGCTAACGCCGTGAGCGTGTGCAAAACGCAAACCGTGCCCTATGGCGTCACGCTCATCATGGCGCCCTGGAACTATCCGTTTTTGCTGACGCTCGAGCCGCTCGCTGGCGCCCTTGCCGCGGGCAATACCGTGGTCATCAAGCCGAGCGCCTATGCTCCGGCATCGAGCGCGGTGCTCAGGCAAATCTGTGAAGAGGCATTTGATCCGCGCCTGGTGACGGTTGTCGAGGGCGGGCGCGCCGAGAACGAAGCGCTGCTCGATGAGCACTGGGACAAGATCTTCTTTACCGGTAGCGTTCCGGTCGGCAAACTCGTTATGGAGCGCGCAAGTAAAAACCTTACGCCTGTGACGCTTGAGCTGGGCGGAAAGAGTCCCTGCATCGTGGATGCGACGGCAAACTTGAAGGTTGCGGCACGGCGTATCGCCTTTGGTAAATGGCTCAACGTGGGGCAGACCTGCGTGGCGCCCGACTACCTGCTGGTCGATACGCGCGTGCACGACGAGCTGCTGGACCTTATCAAGGAGGAGGCCCGCCGTATGTTTGGCGAGCATCCGCTCGATAACGAGGACTACGGGCATATCGTCAACGCCAAGCATTTTGCGCGTGCGCGCGGGCTGATCGATCCCGATAAGGTCGTGCTTGGAGGTACCGCGCGCGAGACGTCGCTCAAGATCGAGCCGACGATTTTGGACGGCGTGACCCCCGATGACGCCGTGATGCAGGAGGAGATCTTCGGTCCCATCTTGCCGGTGCTGACGTTTGAGAGCCTAGACGAGGCCGAAGCGTTTATTACGGATCGTCCGACGCCGCTGGCCCTGTATATCTTTAGCCAGGACCGTTCGGTTCAGCAACGCTTTGTGCGCTACGTGCCCTTTGGCGGCGGCTGCGTCAACGACACCATCATGCACTTGGCTACGAGCCATATGGGCTTTGGCGGCATGGGCGCGAGCGGTATGGGGCAGTACCATGGCCGCGAGAGCTTCGATACGTTTAGCCACAAGAAGAGCATCGTGAACAAGGCAACCTGGCTGGACGTGCCGTTTCGGTATGCGCCCTACGCAAGCTGGAAGCACAAATTCGTGCGCATGTTTGTGCATTAGAATCAGATGGCGTAGCGACAAACGGTCGAAAGGCGCAGGCAGGATGAATTTGTGTCCGCACGAGTTCGTAGACTTCTCAATAAGGTTAAGCGCCGGTTTATCCGGCCGTTAGAGGAGCTGCCATGTACGAGCCTTCACGTGTGCTTCTGTCGTTTCATATTGCAGGATTTCAATATGCCGACGGCGCTTTGGTCCTAGGCGATATTAAAGCGGGCGATAAGCTGACGCTGTGTGCCGAGCGCGATAATCCCCATGACCCCGAGGCAGTTGCGATCTACTACGGCAACACCAAGCTCGGTTATGTTCCGGGAAACGAGGTCGGCCCGCTGTCCTTGATGATGTATTACGGCCACGAGGACGTATTTGAGGCGCGCGTGCAGCAGGTTGCCCCCGAGCGTAGCCCGTGGCACCAGGTGCGCGTTGGCCTCTATGTGGTGGATGCCCGCTAGTCGGTAAGGGGGCTGCCATGTTTGATGACGATGACCTGTTCGATTTGACAGATGATCCGTTTGAGTGGGATATGCTGCTCGACGATGATGAGCTGGAGCAGGATCGTAAGAAGCGGCAGGACAAGAGCGCCCAGGGTGACGCGTCGAAAAAGAAAGACAAACGCCGCCGAGGTCTGTTCGGCGGGCTCTTTGGCTAACCGACGCATCGCTGCGTCTGTATACTTAGCACGAGTTGAACGCGTTGCGAAATGAGGGCATAGACGATGATGTGGTTTACCGCCGACCTGCACCTGGGCGATACGAATATCTTGCACGACATGGATCGGCCGTTTGGCTCGGTCGAGGAGATGAACCGCAAGGTCATCGATGCCGTCAATGAGTGCGTGGCGGCGGACGACCGTCTCTATATCTTGGGAGACTTTACCTATCGTTTGCCCCTGGCGGAGGCGGTGCGCCTGCGCGAGCGTATCGAATGCAAGAATGTGACGCTCATCCGCGGTAACCATGACGGCGATTGGGAAGATCCGGACGCACCGCACATTTGGGATGACGTGCGCGATTACCTGGAAATTGCCCCCGGCTATGCCAAGGGACATCGCCTGGTTTTGAGCCATTACCCCATGCTCAGTTGGAACGGCAAAGCGCGTGGCGCCATTATGCTGCACGGACATATCCACAGCAGGGGAGACCGCACCAACACGCGCAACCGTGATCGCGAACGCCCCATCTACCGCTACGATGTCGGTCTCGATGCCAACGATTACAAGCCCGTAAGCCGCGATCAGATTCTTAGCTTCTTTAGGCTGTAGCCCTCAAACCACCACAAGGGGGGGCAGGTGGCTTTGTGGTGGTTTTGGCGCCGTTGCCATTATGGCGGCGGCGCCTTTTTTGTCCGTGCGGCGCGGTAGAGTGTAGTCGGTTGAAATTTGCGTCCATCGAGGAGCTGCTATGAACGAGATTAAGTGCCCGCATTGCGGCGAAGTTTTTAAGGTCGATGCGTCCGGCTATGCGGATATCGTCAAACAAGTGCGCGATGCTGAGTTTTCGCGCGACCTGGATGAGCGTGTGAAGGCAGTCCAGCGCGAGGGCGAGCAGGCACTGGAGCTTGAGCGCTCGCGCTCGACGGCTGCTCTGCAGGAGGCGGAGTCTCAGCGCAACGCTCAGCTCGTTGAGCAGAAAAACGCCGCGGCTCAGGAACTGGCGCAGGAGGTTGCCAGGCGCGATGCCGAGCTTGCCGAGCTGCGCGCCAAGCTCGAGGGTGCTGCCGCGGAGCGTGAGAGCGCAAGCCAGCGAGCGGCGGTTGAGGCTCGCGCCGATGCTCAGAAGGAGAACGCCGAGCTCCAGCGTGAGATTGACAGCCTGCGTGCACAGCTTGGACGCAAGGACGACGAAGCAAAGCTTGCCGAGTCGGCGGCGCGCAACGCTGCTCAAAACGATTTAGCTGCACGCGACGCTCAGATTGCCGAGCTGCAGGCCAGGCTTGCCGCGGCGGACAAGGCCCAGGAGATGGCGCTTGCCGCTGCCGCGGCAGAGTCGCAGCGTGAGCTCGATGCCGCTCGCAGCGAGGCCGAGCGCGCGCTTGCTGACTATCGCGCGAAGGTGCAAGAGAAGTTTTCCGCCGCAAAGGCTCAGTCCGAGCAAGAGGCCGAGGGCCTGCGTGCCCAGCTGCGCGAGCAGGAACTGATGGCAAAAATGAACCTGTCAGAGGCGGTCGCCGCGGCGGAACGAGAGCGCGATGAGGCACGTGCCAAGCTGACGAGCGAGCTGGCGGTGCGCGATTCTCGCGAGGAGCAAGCCAAGGCAGCACACGAGCTCGAGCTTGCGCAGGCCAAGCGCGCGAGCGATGACCTGATTCGCTACAAGGATGAAGAGATTGAGCGTCTTAAGGACATGAAGGTCCGCCTGTCTACCAAGATGGTGGGCGAGTCGCTCGAGCAGCACTGCGAGACCGAGTTTAACCGTCTGCGCATGACGGCGTTTCCCAACGCGTACTTCGAGAAAGATAACGATGCGTCTGAGGGTACCAAGGGCGACTTTATCTTCCGCGAGTGCGACGCAAGCGGTAACGAGGTCATTTCGATTATGTTCGAGATGAAAAACGAGAACGACGAGACCGCGACCAAGCACAAAAACGAGGACTTCTTTAAGAAACTCGATCACGATCGTCGCCAGAAAGGCTGTGAGTACGCGGTGCTCTGCACACTGCTCGAGCCCGAAAGCGAGCTCTATAACGCAGGGATAGTCGACGTGAGTTACCGCTATGAGAAGATGTACGTGATCCGCCCGCAGTTCTTCATTCCCATGATCACGCTGCTGCGCAACGCCGCCATGGGTTCGCTGCGCTATAAGCAGGAGCTGGCGGAGTACAAGCAGCAGAACATCGACGTCACGAACTTCGAGGCCAAGATGGAGAAGTTCAAGAACGACTTCGGCCGCAACTATGAGCTTGCGAGCCGTAAGTTCCAGACGGCGATCGAGGAGATTGACAAGACGATTAGCCATCTGCAGAAAACCAAGGAGGCATTGCTGTCCTCCGAGAACAATTTACGTCTAGCCAACAAGAAGGCCGACGATCTTACCATTCGCAAGCTCACCTGGGGCAACAAGACCATGAAGGCGGCGTTTGACGAGGCGCGCGGGGCTGCGACAGGGGCAAACGATGAGCCCGCCGAGGCGGATTCGTATGAGGTCGAGGATGCCGAGTAGGGGATAGCGTATAGTGCAAAAGCGGGGCCGCTGGCGATACTGCCAACGGCCCCGCTTCGTTCCAGTATGTACGGCTAGTCCTCGAGCAGGTCCTCGATAAAGCCGACGCGGTAGTTTTTGAAGATGACCTCGCCGCCGTCTTGCGTGGCATCCAGGTCGACATCGCCCATGATGCCAAAGTCGTGGTCGCCATCCTCGTCGGCAAAAATCTGGTGCACGTGCCACACGTGATCGGTCTTCTCGTCGCTCCCGTCGATGGTAAACATCGCGGCGCTGCGGGCATCTCCGTCGGTGAGGATTTCCTCGTGCTGCTCATGGTAGGCATCGAGCGCCTTTTGCCAGCGGACCTCGCTCATGCCCCAGTCCTCGTCGAGTTCGCCCAGGTCGCGAACGTGCTCGCGGGCGGCAAGGGTCACGCGGCGGAAGAGTGCGTTGCGCACCAGCAGCGTGCAGCCGCGACGGTCCGCAACGACCTCGTCGATGCCCTGCGGCGGCGCGGCGTCGAGGGCCGCCGGGTTGCCGGCGTTCTCCCACTCGTCCACCAGGCTCGAGTCGACCGAGCGTACCACAAAGCCGAGCCACGAAATGATGTCGCGCAAGCGCTCATCGCGCTTCTCAATGGGCACGGTGCGATCGAGGGAGCGGTAGGCCTCGGCTAGGTAGCGCAGCAGAATGCCCTCGGAGCGGGCGATGCCGAGCTTTTGGATATAGCCCTTAAAGTCGCTCGCGCTCTCCAACATGTCGCGCAGGACGCTCTTGGGCGAGAGCTGGTAGTCGTTGGCCCAAGGTACTTCCTGGCAGTACTTGTCGAAGGCGGCATCGAGCAAATCCTCGAGCGGCTTTTCGTAGGTGACATCCTGGATGCGCTCCAAGCGTTCCTCATATTCGACGCCGTCGGCTTTCATCTCGGCCATAGCGCGGTCGCGCGCGGCGCGCTCCTGCGCGCGCAGCACCTGCTTGGGATCCTCGAGCGTAGCCTCGACCATTGAGATCAGATCCATGGTATAGGTCTCACTCTCGGGGTCGAGCAGCTCCAGCGCGGCAAGCAAAAACGGCGAGAGCGGCTGGTCGAGCGCAAAATCCTCGGGCAGGTCGACCGTTAGCGCATAGTCGATGTCCGGCGCGGCGTCAGCTGGAGCGTCGGGTGCGGGCGGCACCTCGGTGCGCACGACGACGCCGGAGTCGATGAGCGTGGCGAAGATCTCGTCGGCACGAACCTCGAGCTTTGCCTTTTCCTCAGGGGTCTGCAGGCTTGTTTCGATGAGGTCGTGCACGCGGGCGCGGGCGTCGCCGCCCTGCTCGACCACGCTAATCACCATGGAGTGTGTGATGCGCAGGCGCGGCTTGAGCGTTTCGGGCTGCGTCTCGATCAGGCGCTCAAAGGTCTGCTTGTTCCAGGTGACAAAGCCCTCGGGGGCCTTCTTCTTTTTAATCTTGCGGAGCTTCTTGGGGTCGTCGCCCGCCTTGGCCATGAGCTTGGCGTTCTCGATCTCGTGCTCGGGTGCCTCGGCAATCACCATGCCCTCGGTATCAAAGCCCGAGCGGCCGGCGCGACCGGCAATCTGGTGGAACTCGCGGGCGCGCAGACGACGCATCTTGTAGCCATCGAACTTGGTGAGCGCGGTGAGCACCACGGTGTGGATGGGTACGTTGATGCCGACGCCGAGCGTATCGGTGCCGCAGATGACGGGCAGCAGGCCCTGCTGCGCCAAACGCTCGACCAGCAGACGATAACGCGGCAGCATACCGGCGTGGTGCACGCCGACGCCGCAGCCAAGCAAACGCTTGAGGATCTTGCCGAAGGCCGTCGAGAAGCTCGTGCCCTTGGCCGCCTCCTTGATGGCCTCGCGCTGCTCCTTGCTGGCAATGCCAAAGTTGGCGAGCGACTGTGCCGTCGCAAGGGCGGCATCCTGGCTAAAGTGCACGATATAGAGCGGGGCCTCTCCGCCGCGCATCGCGAGCTCGACGGTGCCCTCGAGGGAGGTCGTCACGTAGTCGTAGCTCAGCGGCACGGGGCGTGGGGCATCGACGACCAAGTCGCAGGTAGCGCCGGTGTGTTCCTCGAGTGAGGCGGCGATGGCAGTGACATCGCCGAGCGTGGCGCTCATGAGCATGAATTGCGTGTGAGGCAGGGTGAGCAGCGGCACCTGCCAGGCCCAGCCGCGGTCGGGGTCGGCAAAGTAGTGGAACTCGTCCATGGCCACGCAGCCCACGTCGGCGCCCTCGCCCTCGCGCAGTGCATCGTTGGCAAGGATTTCGGCCGTGCAGCAGATGACGGGCGCCTTGGTATTGATATGCGTATCGCCGGTGATCATGCCGACGTTATCGCGGCCGAGTACCTGCACCAGATCGAAGAACTTTTCGCTGACCAAGGCCTTGATAGGGGCCGTGTAATAGCAACGCTTGCCCTGTGCCATGCCCATAAAGAGCATGCCCAGCGCGACGAGCGATTTACCCGATCCGGTCGGTGTGCCTAAAATGACGTGATCGCCGGCAGCCAGGTCCATGAGGGCCTCTTCTTGGTGGTCCCACAGCTCAATGCCGCGATCGCTCGTCCATTCAAAGAAGCGTTCGAAGGCTTGATCGGGCGTGAGCCATGGCTCGGGCTCGCTGCCGTCCTCGGGCTCCCACCAGGTGGGGGAGAGCGCGCCGAGCGAGCCAAACTCGGCTTCGGTTCCCGTGCCGCCCGAGAATGAGCTGGCAGCGCCGGCGCCGGAGACGGTGCTGGCGGCGGTATCTGTCGTGGTCTGTGCCATATGGTTGCTTTCTCTCGCGATTGTCCGCCAACTATTATGGCGTAGCGGCGGCGCGGGGTGCCAGCGCGCGAGAAAATGCAGGAAATGGGCGTTCTGCCCAGCCGTTTAGTGTAGTCGCTAGCTAAGTGAGTAGACTTTTTGCGATATTGCGAGCACATGGCTTTTGCGCAAGGGTTCTACCTGCGGTTTTATGTTTCGCTATGCGGGCTGTGCTTGGCTATTGCAAAAAAGTCTACTCACTTAGGCTTGAGGGCCGTTCGCTAGCGCCTATTTGCGTATGTTTGCCGACGCCGCGACCATCAGAAGCCCCTAGGACTCTTGCGGCAGGCGCTTCTTGCCTTTGCGGGCGCGGTTTCTAAAGTTCTCGACGGCTTCTTCCATGCCCAGAGGTACATAGGTGAGTTCATCGAGGTTGTCGGGCAGGTAGCAGGCAAGGCTTTGCTCCTGCACGCGGCCCGCCGCGAGCTGTTCATCGCTGGGCTGCGCGCCGGGTGTGGCGCAAATGCCATAGACGGTGGCGCCCATCTCGCGCGTGCGGCTCTCGTACTCGGTCTCGGGGTGCTCGGGATGGTCGCGGCGGACGTCGTCACTTACCCAAAGCGTATCGTAGCCGGCCGCGGCAAACTGTCCCAGGGCGTAATCGCGCAATGGTTTGCTGTCGGTGCGCAGCGTGACGGTGGCGTTGGCTGCAAAGAGCGGGCGATAGAGCATCAGATGGTCGACATGGACGAGTCGTTTTTTTGCGTACTTGGCCTTGGGCTGCGGCGTGGGAAAGTTGATGGTGATGGCATCGAGCTCGCCTGCGGCAAACAGCTGTGGCAGCGATGCGGCGCCTCGGGGCAGGACGAGTGCGTTGGATAGCCCCTGTTCGCAGATTTTCTGCGCGGCATAGGCGATGCAGATGGGCTCCTGGTCCATGCCGATAAAGAGGGTGTCGGGCTCGCGGTGGGCGCGCTCGACCAGATAGGTTCCCTTGCCGCAGCCAAGATCCAGGTGAAGGTGTTCGAAGGGCTTGCTGCCTGCGGGCGCACAGGCCTTGCGCCAATCTCCGACATAGGCCTCGGGGTTCGTCTCAATCGCATCGGCGTAGCGCTCCAGGCGCTCCTCGAGCACAAAGTTCTTAGGCGTGCGAACGTGGACGGCTCCCATGAGGCTCCTTGGTCATAAGTATGGAACGCATGGCTGCGCGTTCCGTCAATGGGTTGAAAAAAGGTGGGCATAGTTTGCCCGAAAGATGCGGTGCGGCCCGGCGGCGAGTCGTCGATGCCTACAGGCGCTTGAGGATCACATAGCGGTTGAGCTCACTGCTACGACCGTCGGCATGGAAGCGCTCAAGCTCGCGCACGGGGACCTCACCGCTCTTGTAGAACGTACGGACGCCGCGCACCAGGTCGGTGATCTGCTGATCGTCAAAGTGATGGCAATAGCGGTAGGCGTGGCGGTCGTTTTGCCAGCCAATGAGGTGGTCGCCGGCTTCAAACTGCGCGGAATCGTAACCCTCAAACGGCGGGGTGAGTTCGGCACGGGCTTCGGCTCGAACGGCCTTGCGCGCCATGCGCTCATCGTTCATAAACTCCCAAAAGCTGATGACGATGATGCCGCCCGGGCGCGTCTGCCGCACCAGGGCGTCGAGCACGCGTACGCGGTACTCGCACGACGGCACGTGGTGCATAAAGCCAAAGCAGACCGAGATGTCGGCGAGCGGGGCGTTGAAAAGCACGTCGGGTGTTTCGGCGGGGTTGAGCTTCATGAGGGCGTCGAGCACGTCGAGTTCCTGGAAGTGCAGGTTGGGAATGCGAAGCGCGTGGCCATGTGCATCGATGGCCAGGTCTTGGCACGAGTCGACGCCATAGAACTCAAACGGGCAGCTGGCATCTGCCGAGGGGTTTGCGCCGTCGACACCCTTGGCGGCAAGTGCGCCGCCGGCTGCAAAGTTCTCGAATCGCATATTGCCGCAGGCGAGATCGAAGACGCGGACGGGGTGCTCGATCGTGGCGACGTCGAGCTGCCCGAGCGCGATGTCCATGGTGCGCACCCAGCCGGGCCACGGGGCCTGGCGCGTATCGGAGAAGGAGGCGGAGTGCTCGCGATAGAACGTATTGTTGAGCTGGATGAGCGATGAGGCGAAATCGCGGTTCACGGCGCGGAACTCCCTCCGTTGGCGGTGCGAAATAAACAGTACGACCATACTACCGTTAACGCCGCAACGGGGACAACCGAGCTGCGGGTCATTGCTTTGTTTGGACACATTTCCGCAGCTCATATGCACCCGCAACCGCCGGTTGTCAAAAATCTCACTAGAATAGGTGGCATGATTTTGGCGGTGGCGGATAGATTTTTAACTGTGCAAGGCGCCTTAAGAACAAAAACGGTCCGGCGGCACGGCTGGCATCACATAGGAGGAACCATGAATGTAGAAACTGCGCAGCGGCTCGCCGACCTTCGTCGCAGCAAGGGTTTTAGCCAAGAAGGGCTGGCGCGAAAGCTGGGGCTGTCGCGCCAGGCAGTCAGTAAATGGGAGCGCGCGGAGAGCTCGCCCGATACCGAGAACCTAATCTCGCTCGCCAAACTCTATGGCGTGAGCCTGGACGAGCTGCTCAATCCGAGCGACGAGATCGAGGACGATATCGAGTTTGAGAACGAGGACCGCGCCCGTCAGCGCGAGGCCGAGGCGGCAGAGCGCGCCCGCACCCATGAGGCGGCGGCACGCGCCACGGAGGCAGCTACGCAGGCAAGTGATGCCGCGGCCAAGGCGGCGCAGGCGGCAAGCTGGAGTGCGCAGGCCGCCAATGCCGCTACGGCGCAGGCGACGAGTGGCACCGCGGTTGGCTCGACTCCGGTGAAGGGCCCGTTCCAGTCGTTCCCGTATTGGGCCGTGTGCTGGCTGCTGTTCTTTTTGCTGATGTTCCTGTTTGGTGCCGGTCCCTTTGCCGCGCTGATCTTCTTTACGATTCCCATCTATCACTGGGTGGCGCGTGCGCTCGATGGCGATTGGGCGCGCGGGGATATTCAGGTTGGCCCGGCGTCGGTGACAACTAGGGCTCAGAATGTTTCCGCTTCGGTTGATACTGACGTGGCTACCGCGACCACCGCTGAGCCGATTGCCAAAGAGGGTGGTGAATGATGAAGCTTTCGCATGAATCCAAGGTACGCTTGGGCGTTGGCATCGGAGCGTTCGTGCTTATCATCGGGCTTGTCTTTGGCACTTCGCGGCTATTGGCTCATTCTGATATGGTGCGTACGACCGGTATTCTATCTGGCCATTTGTCTGATTTTGACGATATGTTTGACGAGGACGATTCCTTGAATAGCGGTAACTATTCCGCTCGGCCTCAGCAGCTTTCGAGCACGACTTTTGATGCCGATGAGTTCCGCTACCTCGATTTCGATATCAATGCGGCTTCGGTGGACGTCAAGGTTGTTGATGGCAACAAGGCTCGCGTTATCGAGCGGGGGCGCGTTGCCGAGGGTATGGATGCCTCCAAGGCCGCGACGCAAAACATCGCATCCGTCGAGGACTCGACGCTCAAGGTTTCCCAGTTTGGAAGTGATGACGGTAAGGCAATCGATCGCTCAGTTACGGTCGAGCTGCCGCGCCGTGTTGCCGAACATCTGAAGGGAGTCAACGCGCACGTGGGCTCGGGTGATCTGCAGATTGCCGGTGTCATCTGTGATGGTTTCGATCTTTTCCTGGGTGCGGGAGATGTAGAGTTTACGGGCAGCGTGACTGATGCGCTTAGCGCTGAGGTCGGTTCGGGCGATGTGACGCTCGAGCTTTACCAGGCCCCCGCGAAGTCGATGGACGTGAGTGTGGGCTCGGGCGATGTGGAGATGACGGTTCCGAACTCGACGGGCTTTAAGGCGAGCCTCACCTTGGGCAGCGGCGACTTCGAGAGCGATTTCCTTCCGCTTGGCTACGACGGCGAGACCATTTTGAATCTTGAATTCGATAACGGTGACAAGTCTGCCACGTATCGTTTTGAGGTCGGTTCGGGCGACATGTCGTTTGATCCGGAGTGATGGCTGCGGGCTGGTCCGCAAGCATAGATGCTTAGACGCGCTGTTTGATGGAGGCGCCGGAGCCGTGACGGGCTCCGGCGCCTTTGCCTTTACAATGGGGGCATGGAACAGATTATCTTGAACATACTCGAGGCCCTGCGTCGCGGCGAAACCGTGGACGACAAGGCGCTCGTCAAACTGATACATGCCGAGGCGCGCCGCGAGGGTGCCGATAAGCGCGACCTGGCCAAGCGTCGCCTGCTGCCGTTTTACCAGCGGGTAAAGCGTGAGGGGCCGGCTCGTTGGGCTGGGTGGAATGTCGATGCCGAGCTGGAACGTCAACTGCTGCAGGTGCTGCGTATGAAGCCGCGCCGAACGGCTTCGGGCGTGGCGACCATTACCGTCATCACCAAGCCGTGGCCGTGCTCGGGCGATTGCCTGTTTTGCCCCAACGACCTGCGTATGCCCAAAAGCTATCTGCATGCCGAGCCCGCGTGCGCCCGTGCGGAGCAAAATTGCTTCGATCCATATCTGCAGGTGAGCGCCCGTTTGACGGCGCTTTCGCAGATGGGGCATGCGACCGATAAGATCGAGCTCATTGTGCTTGGCGGTACCTGGAGCGACTATCCGGAAGGCTATCAGACATGGTTTATGTCGGAGCTTTTCCGTGCGCTCAATGACGATGCCGTCGCCGGCGTGGCGGCAAACCCCATGTTGGCGCGTCCGGGCATCAGTCGTGCCGAGGCGGGGCGCCTGCTCGATGACGCTCCCGCCGATGCCCTGCCGCCCGTGGTAGCGGAGCGCCGCGAGCGCTATCGGGCTGCCGGCATTGCGACAGACGAGGTCGAGCTTGCTGCCGGCGTTGCCGACGAGCAAGGGCGTGTGGATGCTGCCGTGGGCGGCTATAACCGCGCGGTGCGTCGTCTGTACGGTTCCGGTACGCCGTGGGGCGAGGTCGCCGAGTGGCAGACGGCCACGATGGAAGAGCTTGAGCGCCAGCAACGAATCAACGAGACGGCGAAGCATCGCGTGGTGGGGCTCGTCATCGAGACGCGCCCCGATGCTGTAACGCCGCAGGCGCTTACGCTTATCCGCCGCCTGGGCTGCACCAAGATCCAGATGGGCATCCAGAGCCTCGACCAGCACCTGCTCGATATCAACGAGCGTCGCATTTCGGTGGAGCAGATCGAGCGGGCGTTTTCGCTCGCGCGCCTGTTTGGCTTTAAGATCCACGCGCATTTTATGCTCAACTTGCTGGGCGCCACGCCCGAGGGGGACAAGCGTGACTACGAGTGCTTTATGACCGAGGGGGCCTTTATGCCCGACGAGGTCAAGGTCTACCCGTGTGCGCTTATCGAGGGCTCGCGTCTGGTGGGTTGCTATGAGCGCGGCGAGTGGCGTCCCTATACCGAGGAAGAGCTGCTCGATGTGCTGGCCGACGACATCGTGGTGACACCGGCGTTCTGCCGCATCAGTCGTATGATCCGCGACTTTAGCTCCGACGACATCATGGTGGGCAACAAGAAGCCCAACCTGCGTCAGCTCGTTGAGAACCGCCTGGCTGCTCGGGGTGACGGTGCGACGGTGCGTGAGATTCGTTATCGCGAGATCAGTACGGCGGGTGCCGACTTGGGTGAGCTGTCCCTTGACGAGGTCGCCTACGAGACCCCGGTGACGGGCGAGCGCTTTTTGCAGTGGGTGACACCACAGGGCAAGATCGCCGGCTTTTTGCGCTTGTCTCTGCCCGACCGCGCATTTGTTGCCGCCCACGCGGGCGAGTTGCCGACGACGCCGGACGAGGCGATGATTCGCGAGGTACACGTGTATGGCATGGCGGCGCGTGTGGGCGATCAGGGCCAGGCGGCGCAGCATCATGGGCTGGGCCGTTCGCTGGTGGAGCGCGCGTGCGCTATCGCTCGGGATGCGGGCTATACGCACATTAACGTGATTAGCGCGATCGGCACGCGTGAGTACTATCGTCACCTGGGTTTTTACGATCATGGCCTCTATCTGCAAAAGGAGCTCTAGATGAACAAGCCGAGTGTTTCTGCCGGGGTTGTTGCCGGTGTTGCCTTGGGAGCTGCTGCGCTTGGTGCGGCCGCTGTCGCTGTTCGCGCTGCCTGCTTGCAGGTCGCGCGGACTCGTAATGGGCTAGCACGCGTAAGGCGCGTGCGCGATGCGAACGGCGATGAGGTTCGCGTGCTTGTGCAGGGTGGCGTTTACCAAAGTGCGAGCTATGTTGGCGATCGCTGGACAGAGCCGGTCTTTGCGTACTATCGTGCGTTTGACGATGTGTTTGAGGCCCAGGATGCGATGCGCGCAGCTTGCGGGCATGGCATCGACCGCATGCTCATGCTGGGCGGTGGCGGGTTTGCCTATCCTAAGTTCGCGCTGATGTCGCACGAGGGCTTGCGCATGGACGTCATCGAGTATGACGGAGAGATTACGCGCCTGGCGCGCCGCTGGTTCTACCTAGACGAGCTGGAGCGCGCGGCGGGCGATCGCCTGCGGGTGATAACCGCTGAGGCTCGCTCGTATTTGGGTGTGACGAGCGTGGGCCATCGTCGCTACGACGTGGTCGTGAGCGATTGCTTTGGCGGTGCCGAGCCCGTACGCGAGCTGGCGACGGTTGAGGCATTGCGTTTGGTGCGGGGCAGCCTAAATGTCGGTGGCGTCTACGTTGCCAATATCGTGAGTGCAAACGAGGGGAGCGATGTGACGTTCCTGCGCGACTGTGCCGCCACGGCGCTTGAGGTGTTCGACCATGCTTGGGTGGTCCCATGTGGCGATGCAGAGTTCGGCGGCGAGGAGAACTACCTGCTCATCGCCAGCGACGGCAACTACGCCTTTGCCGAAGCCGTGCCCTTCGACACCGACTTCCTCGGCACCGTTCTTCACGACAAATAGGTCTCCCCGTCCCAAAAAGACTGGTCTTAGGCGTGGTCGCGCCAGCCGAGAACGCGCTGCTTCATGTCTTCGATGTCGAGCACGCCTTCGGCAAAGCCTTTGCGCACGAGCTCTTCTGGAACGAATTCGTCGTACCGATCAAAGTAAGGCACCTCGCCGGGATAGACGAGGTCGATGGGGTCGAAGTCTTTCTCGGCTTCGGCGGCGAGCACTTCAAAGAACGTCTCCTCGTCGGCCTTCATCTTAAACTGCATAAAGTACGGGCGTGACGGGTCGAGTCCGCGAAGGCCCAACTCAGCGGCGCATTTAATCTTGAGCATGCGCTCGAGCGCCAAAAAGGCGTAGCTTCCCAACCAGGGGAAGAGCACCCAGGTGTCGCCACCCAGGTTGATGAGCGGCTTAGTTCCCGCGCCCGAAATCTCGGCCGTATGGCGAGCCTGCGCCAGACGGGCCCGCGCGTTACCCATCAGGTACGGATACGCCGCGTGCTCGTTGAGCGCCTTGCGCATACGCTCGAGTACGTGTGTATTGATGTCGCCGGGGCAGTCGCCAAAGTAGGCCGGCACCCGGCCCTTGACCTGCGTGGCAAAGACGGTGTGACGCTTCCAGTCCACTTCCTCGACAATCCAGCAATGGCCGGCGATGGCAATGCGCTCACCGGGCGGGGGCGGGTTGACAATCGTGCCCAGCTCGGCCGATTCGCTGCGAACGGTGAACTCCTCGTTTTCCTGGAACACGGCGTAGAACTTAAAGTTGTTGATGATGCGCTCGCCCGCGAGACCCACGATGAGCCCGCCGCCCTCGGTGACTTGGATATGGTCGATCTTAATGAGGTGACGCAGCAACACGCGATAGTCATCGGCCGAGATGCGATGGAAATAGCTGAGTGTGAGCACGCGCTGGGCAAGCTCTGCCGGCGTGAGTTCGCCGGTGCTGGCAAGCGTCGACATAGTCTGGTGGTAGAGCAGGCTGTAGGGGAGTCGATCGAGCTCGGGCGGCTCGACCCACTTTTCTTCGCGATAGAGTTGTACGAGCGCGATGCCCTGCAGGAGCTTCCACGGAATGGTCTCGGGCATCATCGTGCGCGGCTCGGGTTCTTCCTCGCGCATGACAAACCACATCTCGGGCGGAAGATCGCGGCGCCCCGTGCGGCCCATTCGCTGCAAAAAGGAGCTGACGGTAAACGGTGCATCGATCTGAAACGCACGCTCCAGACGGCCGATATCGATACCGAGCTCCAGTGTAGATGTGGTGACGGTTGTCTGTGCCTGCTCCTCATCGCGCATGAGCTCTTCTGCCGTCTCGCGCAGCGATGCTGAAAGATTGCCGTGGTGGATGAGAAAGCGGTCGGGCTCGTGCCGGCTCTCGCAGTAGCTGCGCAGCATGGAGCACACGGCCTCTGCCTCCTCGCGCGAGTTGGCAAAGACCAGGCACTTGCGGCCGCGTGTGTGCTCAAAGATATAGCCCATGCCGGGGTCGGCGTTGTCTGGCGCCGTGTCGGTGGGGTTGAGTAATGCCTGTTCGGGTGCTCGGGGGATGTCGACTTCGCCCTCGGGGGCCGACGAAGTGCGGCGATCCCTGGAGGTAGCCTTGTCCCGTGCCCGCTCACGACGTTGACGGCGCTCCTCTTGTGTGAGCTGTCCGCTGTGACGCATGTCTTGGGCGCCGGCGGGCAGTGCCGCGGGTGCCGCTGCCTCAATGCGCTCGCACGCAAGCACTTCGGCCTCTTGAGGACCCGTGCTCTCGAATCCTCGTTGTTGCGCCTGGGGACCCGAGTTGTAGAAGTGCTCCATGGAGATACGCCACACGCGGCGCGGCTCCTCAAAGCGGGGGATGATGCAATCGCGTCCTGTTCCCTGCGAGAGGAAGGCACCCGTACGCTCGGGGTCACCGATGGTGGCCGAAAGGCCGATGCGGCGGGGCTGCACGCCTGCCATGCGCGAGAGGCGCTCGATAAGGCAGAGCGTCTGACCGCCGCGGTCGCCGTGCATGAGCGAATGGACCTCGTCGATGACCACGTAGCGCAGGTCGCAGAACATGCGCGGGATCGCCATGTGCTTATGGATTAAGAGCGCCTCGAGTGACTCGGGCGTAATCTGCAAGATGCCGCTCGGTTTTTTTATGAGCTTAGCCTTGTGCGACTGCGAGACATCGCCATGCCAGTGCCAGACAGGGATATCGGCCTCTTCGCAGAGGTCGTTGAGACGGACGAACTGATCATTGATGAGCGCTTTGAGGGGGCCGATGTAGAGGGCGCCTACGCTCGCGGGCGGGTTCTCCCAAAACTCGGTCAGGATGGGAAAGAAGGCTGCCTCGGTTTTGCCGGAAGCCGTGGATGCCGTCAGGAGCACATTATCTTGCGTGTTAAAGATGGCGTCTGCCGCTGCAACCTGGATAGAGCGCAGACTCTCCCAATCGTGGGAGTAGATGAAGTCTTGGATAAACGGAGCATATCGGTCAAAGGCGTTCACGGGGCCTCCTCTCAAATACGAATCTCTTAACGCGGTGAGCAGTGGCTCGCTACATTACTGTCTCGACGTTTGCCCAGATAAAACCTGCCAAAATAAACCTGTCCCTTTTTGGCAGGTTAGATGGTGAACTCGGCGAAGTTGCGGTCTTCGCTTGCGGTGTCGGTGTTGTCCGTTACGGCTGCCGGCGCCAGCGCGTCGCCGCCGACGCTTTGCAGTAGCTCGGCCACGTTGGCGTCGGGGTTTTGGCATAGGATGTCGAGCAGCTCGATAAAGTCACGAATGACCTCACGCGGCGTCAGATGCGTGTCGGCTCCCACGCGGCCAAACTCAATCTTGAGGAAGTCCACCAAGTCGTTCTCGGTAAGCGTGGGCGTCCAGCCAAAGTAGCCGGCATGGATCTGCATGAGTTTTTCGATGAGCACCAGCAGCTCCTCGTAGGTGAGTGGCTGCAGACGGATGATGGGCGCGAGCATGTCCTTAAGGTCCTCGCGCGCAAAGCGGCCCTGAGCGAGTCGGCTGCGCAGGGCCTCGTAGGAGAACACACCGCGGCGCCGGTCTTCGATGGAGGTTGGCGTGCCGCCCATGATCATGCCCAGGTACTGCGCCTTGCCCTGGAGCGTGTCGTTGTACATGGTTAGGATCTTCTCGTAGTTGTATTGGCGCGTGATGGCGTTGGGAATCTTATACAGATTCACGAGCTCGTCGATGAGCACCAGCATGCCCTTGTAGCCGCCGCAGACCAAAAAGCGCGCAATGAGCTTAACGTAGTCGTACCAGTCGTCATCGCTGATGATGGTCGAGGAGCCCAGCTCGGCGCGTGCCTCACTCTTGGTGCGGTACTCGCCGCGAATCCATTTGGTCACGCGGCTCATAGCTTCTTCGTCGCCCTCGGATACGGCCGCGCGGTAGCGGCGGAGCATATGGGCGAAGTCGAAGCCGTGGACCATTTCCTCGAGCGGGGCCAGTTGGGCATTGACGGCAGACTCATCGGCATCGGCACACGAGACGACCCAGCGATCGAGGATTAGGTTGAGCGCACCGCCCTCGGGGCGCGTTTTAGTCGATATGTTGCGGATGAGCTCGCGGTAGGTGGCAAGGCCCTGCCCCTGGCCGCCCTGTAGGCGGCGCTCGGGTGACAGGTCGGCATCGGCGACGACGAATCCCTCGCCCATGGCGTGCGTGCGGATGGTCTGGAGCAAAAAGCTCTTGCCGGCTCCGTAGCGACCGACCAGAAAGCGGAAGCTCGCGCCGCCGTCGGCGATGAGACTCAGGTCGGTGAGCAGGGCGCGGATTTCGACCTCGCGCCCTACGGTGATGTAGGGAAGGCCGATGCGCGGGACCACGCCGCCCTTGAGCGAGTTGAGAATGACGGCGGCGACGCGCTTGGGCACGCGGGGTGCTGCGGATGCGGTATCACTCATAGTCTAGGTATCCTCTCACGTCTGCTTCGTAGTCCTCGATAATTTGCGGTCCTGCCGCGCCAAATTCAATTACGGTGTCACCCACCAGGTCAAAGAGCGCCTCGTTGATGCTATCGACGAGCATGTCCTCGCTCTGGCCCGAGTGCGCCACTGCCGATGTCGCTTGCGCTGCGTTCTGCTCGAGCAGTGCGCGCAGATACGCGGTTGCGGCGGGTGCGAGTTCGCTCGCGGCGTCAGTGGGCGCAGCCGCTGCGCGCGGGGGCGTCGGCGCAAGAAGCGGCGCCACGACACCAAACTGTTCGGTGGAAATGGTTGGCTCGTCGGCCTCGTCCTGCTCTGCGGCCGCCGTGACCGGCTCGACAAACGCGTCTGCTGCGGGCTCGGCTTTCGGCTGCTCGGAGTCCACCGTATCGACCTCTGCGAGCACATCGTCCTCGCGCTCCTCATCGATCAAAAGCGCCTCACGCGTTTGTGCGGCGGCGCTCCGAATGTGTCCCAGCTGACTCAAATCGATATCGATCTTGACGGGCTGGTGCGCGGCATCCCACGAAAGCCATGCCACGATCTCGTCATCGATGATCTTGGTCAGATATTTGGGGACCTTCTCCTCCTTTAGGGGGTGGGCGGGGTCCAGCGCCAGGCGTAGGCGTTGGTCGCAGGCGCGCATCATTTCGCCGAGTTTGCTGCTCTTTTGCCTGCTGCCGTGGATACGCATGCATTCCCAAAAGCCGTTTTGGCAACGGTAGATATGGATAGGATCCAGGCGGTATTCGCAGTCCTCGTGGCGCTCGGGCGCAAAGAATACGGCCGAGGCAAACATGGTGTAGGGCATGGCCGTCTCCTCCCCAAACAAGCTCGCTACGATGCCGGTCTTTCGGTGCGTGTCATAGTAGCGCGCCATACGGACATACACGGCGCATGCCACGTGGCGCAGGTCGCGATGGTGGGAACGGTCGAGCCGTGAGTTATTCAGGTTGTACGTGGAGAGGGCGTTTATAGCGGTCATGAGTCGCTCCTCGCCTGCCTCGTCGGGCGGAAGGGGGAGCGTGGGCTCGGAGGTTTTGCGACGCTTAGGGGTCTGGCCGGACGGTGCCGGTGCTGGTACAAGGTCTCGAGCCGCGCGCCGCAGCTCGATAAGGGCGTTATCGAACATGACGGTTTTAGAGTCGCGAAGCAGCTTGGGGTCGAGCCCGTGGAACACGGCGTAATCTTGCAGCCACACGCGTGCAAACCGGTCGATGCCGGGCTCGAAGGCACGGTAGGCATCCCAAAAGGCCTTGATCTTGCTAAAGCCATCGAGCGGGTCATCAACGCCGATGCCGCAGATCAGCTCATAGAGATACAGGAAGGCAAAGGACGTAGACGTTTCCTCGACGGTTCCGCGGCGCACTTGGGCACGCCAGGTAAAGTAGCCGCGCAGCTGCCGGTCGCTCATGGCGTTGTAGGTGGGAAAGTACGACTTAAAGGTGCCGTTGTAGGGACAGTCGTCCTCAAAGTCGGCCATCAGCAGGCCCTGGCGGTAAAAAAGCTCGGCTTCCGAAAGCCAGCGGCCCGCACCGCCCTTGGGGTCATCCTGCCAGCGCGATATCTCGCGCATTTTGCGGTACTGGTCGGGGAGGAAATTCTGCATCTGTCGGCCGGTTTTGAGAATCGGCTCGTCTGCGTAGATTTCGTTTGAGAAACGGGCGGACTGATGGGTCCGAGCCTCGGCCATAATGCGCTCGATGAGCATTTTGATGTCCTGGTCGGCCACCGCTTCTCCTCTCCTAACGCAGCTTCGGTGACCTCATATCATAGCACAGCATCAAACAGGTGTTCGAGATACTGCTGCGTAGATAGATTTAGAACAGGAGGGCGTAGATGACGGCGATGACGACGGAGGGAAGCATATTGGCCGTACGGAAGGTCTGAGGACGGATGAGGTTGACGCCGACGCAGAAGATGAGCATGGAGCCTACGAGCGAAAGGCTGTTGAGGGCCGCTGTGGTCATGATGGGGGAGAGCGCGCCGGCAAACAACGTGATCGTCCCCTGGAACACGGCGACGGGCAGGGCCGAGAAGATGCAGCCGCGGCCAAGCGAGGCCGTCATGGTGCAGACGATGATGCAGTCCAGTGCGCCCTTGAGGGCAAGCGTTGACCAGTCGCCGAGCAGGCCGTCCTGGATCGATCCCACAATGGCCATGGCGCCAATGCACACGGTGAGTGAAGTCGAGACAAAAGCGTTGGTGAACTCGTTATCGCCCTCGCTGCCGGTTTTGCGCTTGAGCCATTCGCCAAGGTTCTCGATGGCGGCCTCCAAGTTGATGGCCTCGCCGATGAGCGAGCCGAGGGCGAACGAGACGATGAGCATGGTGGTGCCGGTGGTCGCCAGCGCCTTTCCATCGATAAGGAGCATCTTTTGCATGGTGCCGCCAAGGCCGATAAACAGGACGCACAGCCCCGATGCTTTCATGAGCGTGTCTTGGATGCGCGGTGTAATGAAGCGACCGCCCGCTAATCCCAAAAGACCGCCCGCAACTAAAAGCACAACGTTGATGATTGTTCCCAAGCCCGGCATGAGCCCTCCCGTATTGATGCCAACGTGGCAATCGTAGCAGAGTGGAATGCGAGGTACATCGCGACTCATCTAATACGTTATATAAGTTGTATTAGCAACGACGCGCAGCATGTAAGCCTCAGGTGGTTGTCGGGACATAGGGATAGTATTCAAAGCGCAGTGTCATAAGCCGCTGCGGGAATTCAATAGCCGCGGCGATGATATTGGCATCGCGGGCACGATCAAACCCTTCGAGCTCGATCTGGTACGAGACGTCTTGCATAATGTCCAGACGTCGCCAGGCTAGGAGTGTGTCGCCATCGAATTCCAAGGTCTTGCCTCCGTCTGGAGCAACGGCGTATAGACGCAGCTTGGCGGTGGTTGCAGGGTCGACAGCTGTGACCTTTTTAATTTCGTTTCGAGTATTCTTGGCGCCCAACAAGGTGAGCAGTGTTGGGGCCACGACCTCGCCCGATGGCAAAAAGACGACTTCGATGGATTCGGGAAATGCGATGATAGCCGACTTGCGGACGGGCTGATTGGCGGCGGCAACTTCGATGTTCGCAGCGTCGATGACCTCTGTGTGGTCGAGCGCGGCAAGCACGCAGCAGTTACCTTCATCGATCTCTTGAGGATCAGCAAGCCCCAGACTGTCCGCGAGCTCGGGATCGTTTGGATCGGTAGCGGGCTCATTCGGTGCTTCGAAAGAAGCTGGGACGCTGTTTGTCGGCGACGGCGTGTCGCCCGCACCTGCTTCTTTATCCGCGCTCTCTTCTTGTATGGTTGCGTTGATGGGTTCGTCGTTTGGGGGGAGCGTCTTGGCGTCAAGCGCGGAGGGGAGAATTCCGATGGCTCCGGATCCGTTCCACTCCATTTCGAGAAGCGCCGGGTCGGCAAGAATGCGTTGCCTGCTTTGCGCGTGGGCATCGATTTCAATAGGGCCTGCCTCTATCCCTCGTGTAAGGCTGAGTGATCCGGCTGGCTTCTCGAAATGAGCGTCTGTGTCTTTGGTGCTGACGGCGTAGAACAGCAGGGACGCTTCTCCCGCCGCGATGGCATCGGTGCCGGCTTTGGTCAGCCGCAACGATGCCGTGAATGAGAGGGTGGGCTGCGTGTCGTCTGCATTCGCGGCGGCGCAGCCCAGACATATACCGCCTCCTTTCTCAAAAAACGTACCGTCGAAGGCGACCTTCGCTCCGTTCGCCGAGTCATCGACCGAAGCGATGTCGATGCGCATTTCTAAATTGCATGGATCGCCATCCGCATCGAGCACAACCGAGCGCCACGTGCAGACGGCGCACCCCGCCTGGGAGCCGTTTGCCTTGTTCGAACGCTTGATATCCACGACTATCGAGCCGTCCGTATTACGACGAAGGCATCCCGAGGTTGAGATCGCGGCCTGTGCGATCGAAAAACGCTCGCACGCAATGGTGCTCGACGGATTTGGAGCGGAACTTAGGGCTGCTGGTAAGGAGCCTGCCATGACGGGAGTCGCCCAAGCGGCGACAGGCGTTCCGGTTGCGAGCGCGCCGCAGAGTGCGACGACGGGCAAAAGGTTCTTCGATGCCATGGGGTCTCCTTAGCTAATTTAGTGCGGCCTGTCCATGTTTTGTTTCTGGCTGCGTTTGATGTGCAGACCGAGGCCGGCGGTTCCTGCGCCTGCTGCTGTGGCGCCTGCTGCCAAGAGCCATCGTCTGTCGCCTGTCTGCGCCAACGGTTCCTCACGGTCGCCGCGGTCGAGCTCCGAGAGGTCGACCGTCACTTGCGTGGCGGCCTGCGCCTGTTCTTGCTGGGCAAAGGCCATGGCTGGCCCAAACGCTAGGATGCTGACGGCGGCGGCCAGGGCGACGGCCTTATGCCGTGTGCGCACCGGGCTCGACCGTCCAGGTGATCGTCGCAACCTGATCGCCTTCGCCGGTTACGCGGAAGATGTCGCGCGTGACGCGGGCGACGTTTCCGCTTGTCTTGAGCTTGATTTTGTCCGTGCCGCCGGCAATGCCCTGGTAGCCCATGTCGAAGGCTGCATTCTTGGAAAGATCGAGGCCCGTCCCCTGCATTGCGGCGCTGGCGTTCTGGAGTGCGCCGTCGGGGCCGACCTTAAAGTCGATGGAGTTCTGCGCGGTTCCGGCCTTGGCGTCGGCGGCAATGGTCCAGGTGTTCATGGCATCGATCTTCATGTTGGTGACATGGATGCCGTAGGCCGAATGATTGTCGATGGTGGTCGCGTCTTCTGAGGGGCCCTGAAGCGTGCCGTCGGCCTTGGCGACGAAGGGAATAACCGTCGGAACTTTGAACTCAACGTTGTCGATCTCGGTCCTGACCATTACCTTCGTGGTTCCAACGCGCCCGGCTGCCATAGCTGGCGTCGGGGCGGCGCCCATTGCGAGCGCGAGCGCGAGCCCTGCGCCCACGACGAGCGCTCTGGCTCCGTTCATGTTCCTGGTGATGTCCATGGTCGTTCCTTTCTATTCGCCGCGGGCCGTCCCCGCGATGATTGGACGAATGCTGGTGAATTGCGTGCGGCGCCGCGTCGGCCGGAAAGCTAGTTCTCGGCTTGCTCAACCCGTACCTTGACACGTGTCGGATTGCCGTGGCTGTCGAGGGTCTTGGCATCGAGTGCCTGGATCTCGATGTACGCCTCGCCTTCTTTGATGTCGCCGGCGGGGCACGTTTCGATTGTCTTGCCGGTCTTGACCACACCGGATTCGTACATGGTCTCGTCGTTTTGGATGACGCGGAATCGCTGGGGAAACTTGTTGTCTTGGACGTTTTGCACGTTGACGCGCAGCTTGCCGTCTTCCTGCAGCTGAGCGACCGGTGCGACCGAAATCGTCATCATGTTGTCGCGGACGATGGCGTCGAGCTCATCTTGGATTTCCTGACGCGTTTTGCCCTCGGCCGTCGTAACCGAAGCGCCCGCCTCGGGTACGGGCTGCGACTGCCAAGCGTATAGTCCTACGGCGACAAGGGCACAGACGATGGCCAAGCAGGCAACGATGAGCTTCTTGCGACGACTCAGACCTGCAAAGTGGGGTGGCTTTTTCGCGCTCATGCGGCATCCTTGGCGGTATAGATGCGCGCAAAGGTGGACGGGTCCGCTCCAAAGAGCATGCGAAGCATCAGGCGGCGCGAGTAGACAAGCTCGTCGAAGTCGGGAGGGAGCTCGATGTCGTGGATACGTGCGATGTGGTGGGCGAGCGCCGAGAACGACTCAGGGTCGCAGATCACATCGGTGGTAACGTGGTAGACCGTCGTATCGGGGAATGCCTCTTCGTCGAAAGGCAGGAGATGGGGATCGTCGTCGACTTCGATGGCGATGCCGTACTGGGGCCAGTAATATGCCATGGGAACCTCCCTGCTTCTGGGGCCAAAACTTCTATCGGTTTTGGCTGTCGACGCCGACCGTATCAGCCGCTACTTGACCAATTTCTAACCAAATGCTTGACGGATTGGCGTCTCCGCAGGTAAAAGGCGGCAAAAAATACTCCAACTTTTTTCGAGCGACAATCACGCGGTCGGCGACGGCGGGGCCATATGTGTCAAAAGCATCGTCTGCCGAGGAAATCAAGCCGCTCGCCGAATTGCACGAACGTAAAAATCGCCAATTATGGAGACGGTCTCGAACACGTCGACGAAACGATGCGGTAACATCTCCCTGCAAACACTGTAGTTAGCTAAAGGGGAGTTCGCGTGTCTGTAACCATCAAACCCTTCACCGACGAGTTCGAAGAGTATGGTCGCGATGAGTCTCGCGCATCGGGCGAGGCCTCGAGCATCTCGTTTCCGACAACGGAAGACGAGGTCCGTGCCATTTTGGAAAAGCTCCATGCCGAGCGTGTCCCGGTAACGGTTCAGGGCGCCCGAACCGGCCTTGCCGCCGGTGCCGTGCCCCACGGCGGGCATATCCTCAATACTTCCCGTATGAATCGCTACTTGGGCCTTCGCCGCGATGAACAAGGCCGCTTTCTACTGCGTGTGGAGCCGGGCGTCGTGCTCTCGGAGCTGCGCAAGCAGCTGAGCAAGAAGGTGCTGCCGATCGCTGGTTGGGACCAGGCATCGCTTGAGGCCTACGAGGAGTTCCAAGAGGCCCCGGAGCAGTTTTTTCCCACCGATCCCACTGAGGCATCTGCCTGTCTGGGCGGCATGGCGGCATGCAACGCCTCCGGCGCCCGCAGCTACGCTTACGGCTCCTTGCGCCCGCATATCACGGGACTCCACGTCGCGCTGGCTGATGGCGATTTGCTTGAGCTTCAGCGCGGCGAGGCTTTTGCCCAGGGCCGCCGCCTGTCGCTCGTGACGGCAGCGGGCCGTGCACTCGAGCTCGATCTTCCTGACTACACCATGCCCAAGACAAAAAATGCCTCAGGTTATTTCGTTGCGGACGAAATGGACGCCATCGACCTCTTTATCGGTGCTTGCGGCACGCTCGGCGTTATCACCGAGCTCGAGATTGCCCTGCAGGCGGCGCCTGCGGTCGTTTGGGGTGTGAGCTGCTTTTTCGATAGCGAAGACAAGGCCGTGTCCTTTACCGATTCCGTGCGCCCCGTCCTGTCCCATGCGGCTGCCATCGAGTACTTCGACACTGGCGCCCTGGATATTCTACGTCGCCAGCGCGAGCAGTCGACGGCGTTTGCCTCGCTGCCGGCGCTCGACAAAGAGGCCAAGGTCTGTGTCTACGTGGAGCTCGACTGCGATGACGAGGCCCAGGCGACTGAGGAGCTGTATCACTTGGGGTGGGTACTAGAGCTTGCGGGCGGCAGCGACGATGCGACGTGGGTCGCGCGCACCGAGGTCGATCGCGAGTGCCAGCGGTTCTTCCGCCATGCGGTGCCCGAGAGCGTCAACATGCTCATCGACGAGCGTCGCCGCACGGATCCCACCATCACCAAGTTGGGTTCGGACATGTCGGTGCCCAATGCACGCTTGGCCGATGTCGTCGCCCTCTATCGCCGCACGCTGGCCGAAAGCGGGCTTGAATCTGCTGCCTGGGGGCACATCGGTAACAACCATCTGCATGTGAACATCCTGCCGCGCGATGCGCAGGACTACCGTCGCGGTGGCGAGCTGTTTGCCCAGTGGGCTGCGGAGGTAACGGCTATGGGCGGTGCCGTTTCTGCCGAGCACGGCGTCGGCAAGATCAAGGCGGGCTTCTTAGAGACGATGTACGGTCACGAGGCCATGGTCGAGTCGGCGCGGCTCAAGCTCCAGCTCGATCCCGACGGGCAGCTGGGTCGCGGCAACCTGTTTTCGGAGAAGCTCTTGGATGAGCTCGTCCAGAAAGGGGGCGCGTGAAGATGAGCGATTTCCATATGGTGGTGTGCGTCAAGGCCGTGCCGGGCAGCACCGAGGTCAAGATGGACCCCAAGACCAATACCATCGTGCGCGATGGCAAGCAGACGGTCATTAATCCCTTTGATGCGAGCGCTTTGGAATGCGCGCTGGCGCTGAAAGACGACTTTATCGGCTTTGGCATGGACGTGCGCGTGACGGTGGTGTCGATGGGCATCTCCGCGACCGAGTTGCTGCTGCGCGACTGCATCGCTCGAGGTGCCGACGACGCGCTGCTGCTGACCGATCGCGCCTTTGCAGGTGCCGATACCCTGGCGACCACCTATGCTCTCAAATGCGGCATCGAGGCGCTCGACGAGGACTTCGATCTGCTCATCTGCGGCAAGATGGCGGTGGATGGCGATACGGCCCAGATTGGTCCCGAGCTTGCCGGTGCCTTTGAGATTCCCTGCGTGACCGACGTGAGCTGCGTGCAAAGCGCGGGCTTTACGACGTGTGGCTCGCTGGCGCTCGTTCACGGATGCGATGCCGGCGAGGAGACGGTGTGTCTTGAGATGCCGTGCGCGATGACGACTGCCAAGGAGATTGGCCAGTTGCGTATGCCGAGTATTGCCGGTATTCGCGCGGCGGAGGAGGCGGACGTGCGCGTGGTCAGTGCCGCCGACGTGAACGCCGACCCCGCGCGTTGCGGTCTTGCCGGGTCGCCGACACAGGTCGTGCGCTCGTTTGTGCCCGACCGTGACCAAACGTGCGAGGCCGTTGAGGGGACGGCGTCCGAGCAGGCGTCAAAGCTTGCCAAGATTATCGAGGGGATGGCGTAGATGAGCGGACTGATTATCGATAGCGAAGCCTGTATCGGCTGCGGTCGCTGCGTTCGCGCCTGCGCCTCGGGCGGCATTGTGGTGGAGGGCGAGCGACCCAACCGATGCGCCCACGTAACCGACGGCTGCATCCTATGCGGTGGGTGCGTCGACGCCTGCCCTGTCAACGCTATCTCGATCGAGCGTGATGAGGCCGCTGGTGCGGTGGACCTTGATGCGTATCGAGACATTTGGGTATTCGCGCAGACCGACGAGCACGATACAGTGACTCCCGTTGCCTATGAGCTTATGGGCAAGGGCCGCGAGCTTGCCGATGCGCGCGGTTGCCGTCTGGTGGCACTGGTCGGTATGGGTCCCGAGGGTTCTCTCGGCGACCTGGAGCATCTGGTTTGCGCGGGCGCCGACGAAGTCCTGGCCTGTCGCGACGAGCGCCTGCGCCAAAACGATGCGGAAGTCTACGCCTGCTTGATCTGCGATTTGGTAGCCGAACGCAAACCCGAGGCCATCCTATACGGTGCGACCGCTTTTGGCCGCGAACTGGCACCCGGCGTTGCCGTGCGCTTGCAGACGGGCCTTACGGCTGACTGCACCGTACTTTCGATGGATACGGAGACGGGACTGCTGCAACAGACGCGTCCGGCGTTTGGCGGCAACCTGATGGCCACCATCGTCTGCCCCAATCATCGTCCCCAGATGGCAACGGTTCGTCCCGGCATCTTTAAGGCGCCCGACTTCGACTACGGCCGCTCCGGCACGATCACCCAGATATCGCTTGCGGATGATGCTAAGGCTCGTGTCGAGATCTCGATTCCCGCCGAGGAGCGGAGGCAGCAGGCCTCGATCGCCGATGCCGAGCGCTTGGTCGTGGTGGGCCGCGGCATTGGCTCCAAGAAAAACCTGCCGTTGATGCGAAGGCTCGCCGAGGCTCTGGGAGCCGGGCTTGGCTGCACGCGACCCGTCGTGGAGGCCGGCTGGTTGGAGTATCGCCATCAGATTGGCCAGACGGGCGTATCGGTTTCGCCCAAGCTTCTCGTGAGTATCGGTGTTTCGGGCGCCATTCAGCATCTTGCCGGTATCGGTGGGGCGGAGTGCATTATCGCCATCAACGAGGACCCGGATGCCCCCATTTTCGGTGCTGCCCAGTACAAGGTTGTTGGGGACGCCGTCGAGGTCGTCGAGGAGCTGCTGGCCCAGCTTGAGCGCTAGGCGCTTGCTAACCAGTCGCGCATCTCGTCCTTTAGGCGGCTCCAGGTTGCCTGCGTGGCGGGGTCGGTAAAGGGCTGTGTAATGCCAAAGGGCGCGTCGAGCAGGCGGTGGATATCGCCCTGTTCGCGCGCCAGCGCGCGGCTTGCTGGATAGACGAGCTCAAACATAAAGCAGATGAGTCCCACCAGGTAGTCTGCGGGCTCGTTGCGTTCATCGCGTGCGACGCAGCGGTGCTCGTCAAAGGCGGCAAGTGTCGGCGACGAGAAACGGCTGCCGAGAAACGTCTTCTCGTCCACCTTGAGGATGGTGTCGACGGTGCTGTCGGCGATGGTGCGCATAATGTCGATCTTGTCACCATCGCGCACGATATCGCAGAAGCTTCGCGTGCGCACGTCGAGCTGCGCGGGTAGGCGGAAATCGCTGTGATAGGCAATGCTCGCTCGGATGAGCTCATCTTCTGCCGGGTCATCGATAAAGTCGCGGATGCTCGTTACGGCGGGTGCATCGGCGGGATTCTCGCCAAAGAGGACCTCGATGCCCAGCGCCGCATGGCTCATGCTCTCGGCGTCCTTAAAGGTGTCCCAGCGCCGCAGCTGCTCAAAGCGGCCCATATCGTGTAGCAGGCCGCAAAGCCATGCCAGGTCAATATCTTCTGACGACCAGCCCTGCTCGCGCGCTACGGCATCGCATGCCTCGGCCACGTGGTACGTATGCTCGATTTTGAGCGCGATGCGTGGGTTGGTGGCGTCGTAGGCATCGGTGTAGCTTTTGAAGGCCGCGCGCGCCCGGTCTTGATCGATAGCTGTCATAATGACTTCCTAAAAAGTTGTGTCTTTCGATCCGGTGGCAATTGTAGGTGAACTCGGTTGCTGTCGGATGATGATTCTGCCGTGTCGCTACATGCGGCTCGGAGACCTTGTCAGGATGAGAAGCGTATGGTGCTCAAAATCGTTAGAACCGTCTGGCCAGTGATGCTTACCTATGTTGCAATAGGCGCGCCGTGCGGAATGATCATGGGGCAGACGGGAATGGAGCCCTGGATGGTCTTTGCCCTGAGCAGCACGTTTGTGACGGGCAGCGGCCAGTTTATGATCTGCAATCTTTGGCTGGCGGGCGTACCGGCACCTTCGATTATCGCGAGCGTTGCCGCCATCTCCTCGCGTTTTGCGCTTTACTCGGCATCGATCGCGCCGCATCTGAGGGGTGCCTCGAAGCGTCAGACGCTGGCTGTTGCCGCGACACTTACCGAGGAGGCATATGGCATCTCGCTTGCCAAGTTGGTTGAAGGGGAGGATTGGGGCCCGCGCGAGTCTTTTGCGCTCAACGTGATCCTCATCGCAACATGGGGCGTTTCGTGTACGATGGGTGCCATCGTCGGCGCCGTTGTCGATGTTCCCACCGCCATTGCAGCCTTTGTCTGCACTTCGCTCTTTATCTGCCTGCTCTTTTCGCAGCGGCTGTCGCGCGGCAACGTTGTCGCGGCGGTTTCGGGCGCGGTATCCGTCGCCGTATGCAAGTTCTTGGGCCTCGCGAATATTGCCGTGCCGGCAAGCGTCGTGGTCGGCATTGCCATTGCGCTGGCGTGCGATGCTGTATTTGACGGAAGAGGTGCCCGCGATGCCCGTTAACGAGTTCTTGGTTCTGTGGCTGTCGTCGTGGGCTGCTATCGCGTTCTTTCGCATCGCGCCGGCGTTCGCCTTGCGCGGGCGGACCCTGTCGCCCCGCATTACCGAGGCCCTGGGCTATATCCCGCCCGCTGCCTTTGCCGCG